>CAKUPI010000256.1 GCA_934675045.1 uncultured Eubacteriales bacterium | reverse complement strand
GCTTTGTTTTTTGCCCGGAAATCCAAAACAATCCGTACTGATATTATACAATTCTACATTTTGTATCGGTTTTTGCCTTTTTTCGTTGCCATAGCCCGGCGCCGGAAAACGCCCCTTGCTTCCCGCACAAAGGCCGCGGCGCTTATGTCCCCGGCCGGCGCTTTTACTGTCCTGCGAGCGGGCAGGCACAGAAGTGGCCCGGCGCAATTTCGCGAAGCTCTGGGTCCCTGCCCATGCAGGCGTCGCTTGCATATTCGCAGCGCGCGGCAAAACGACAGCCGGGCTTGGGGTCGATGGGGCTGGTCACCTCGCCGCGGATGACCTTGATCTCCTTGTCCCGCATACTGAGCGACGGCACCGGAATGGCCGACAGCAGCGCTTTGGTATACGGGTGGGTCGGGTTGGCAAACAGCTCGTCGCTCGACGCCTTTTCCACGCACTGCCCCAAGTACAAAACGGAGATCTCCGTTGAAATGTGCTTGACGACCGACAGGTCGTGGGTGATAAACATATAGGTCAGGCCCAGCTCATCCTGCAAATCCATCAGCAGGTTGAGAATCTGCGCCTGAATGGACACGTCAAGGGCCGAAACCGGCTCGTCGCACACGATGAACTTGGGGTCCAGCGCCAGAGCGCGGGCCACGCCGATGCGCTGGCGGCGCCCGCCGTCCAGCTCGTGCGGATAGGTGTTGTACAGCCGCTCGGCCAGACCGACGATCTCCATCAAATCGTCAATGCGCTTGATCAGCTCTTCCTTGCTTTTGAAGGTCTTGTTGACGATCATCGGCTCGGCGATGATCTCGCTCACCGACAGGCGCGGATTGATCGAGGAATACGGGTCCTGAAAAATGATCTGCATATCGCGGCGCATTTCGCGCATCTGCGCCTTGCTCAGCTTGGAAATGTCTTTGCCACTAAAGTAAATCTCGCCGCTCGTCGGCTCCAGCAGCCGCAGGATGGTACGGCCCAGCGTCGACTTGCCGCAGCCGGACTCGCCGACCACGCCGAGGGTCTTTCCCTCGTCAATGGTCAGGCTGATGTTGTCAACGGCGTGCAGAAAGCTCTTTTTGACTTTGAAATATTTTTTCAGGCTGCGCGTTTCCACCATGGGTACCTTGTTGCTGGCTGTCATGTCCTCCCCCTCCTTTACGCCTTGCCGCCGTACAGGTGACAGGCGATGCAGTGTGTCCCTTCCACGTACTCGCCGGGCGGCGTCTCCTTGCAGACGTCCATGCACCTCGGACAGCGGGGCGAGAACTTGCAGCCGCGCGGCAGGTTGGTCGGGTCGGGAATAAGCCCCTCGATGGGGCTGAGCCGGGCGCTTTTGACGGTTAGGTTGGGAATGGAGCCGAAAAGCCCCTCTGTATACGGGTGATGCTTTTCCGATGTAAAAATATCCTCGGCCCTGCCCTTTTCCACCAGCTCGCCCGCGTACATGACGGCCACCTGATCGCAGACCTGCGCGACAATTCCCAAATCATGGGTGATCATGATGAGCGCGGTGCCCAGCTTGCGGCGCAGCTCGACCATCATGGCCAGCACCTGCGCCTGAATGG
>CAKUPI010000255.1 GCA_934675045.1 uncultured Eubacteriales bacterium | reverse complement strand
CCTTTGAGGAGGGAACCGAGGAGGAAACTCCCGAACAGTAAGCGCATATCTCCCTGCGCGGTGCGACAGCGGCACTTTATTTAACCTACAAAGTGTTAAAACGGGATGGCGTCCTTCCACCCCCGAGCGCAGACCTCCCGCCCTTCGGGCGGAAGATGGGAGCGGTTTAAAGGGCGGAGAGCCAACCCACCTGCAAAAGCGGGTTATTAACAGTTCGCATCGGCCGTGCGGGGAGTTTTTATGTCTGTTTTTCAACCGAATGAAGACGGCGCCGGGTTCCGGCGCCGTCTTTGCGTTTACATCAGGTTGCGCACAACGCCCCAGGCCAGCAGCCAGACGATGCAGGCCCACAAAAGAACGCCGGCCGTCTTGCCCGGCTGCCGCGAGCCGGTTTGCAGGTAGCGCCGGGCCAGCAGCGCGGCGGCGGCCAGCAGCGCGGGGGAAAGGGAAAGCAGGCCGGCGTTGTACCGCCACGCGGCGCGAAGGTCGAGCCGGAGCAGGCTGAGGCACATGCGGGTGACGCCGCAGCCCGGGCACTGAAGGCCGGTCACCGTGTAAAAGGGGCAGGGCAGGCCGCGGCCCAGCGCGGTGCACAGCGCGGCATAGGCAAGGCCGCCCAGCAGCACGAGCAGGCACAAGCGCGCCAGACGGGCCGCGCGGACGCGGCGATCAGGCGACGTTTGCGTATTTGTTGATTTCATTCTGCGCAAGCGCCTGGGAGACAATGCCCAGTCCGAAGAGGCTGAGCAGCAGGAAAACAAGGCCGTACGAGTCGGTGGCAAGGCCGTTGTAGGCGCGCGTGCGGTCCAGCTTGTCCCCGATTTTATAGTTCCAGACAAAGTAGTAGATGCCGCAGGTGACGAGCGTCAAAAGCAGAGCGGCGCCGCCCGAGGTGTCCGGCTCGCCGGAAACGGCGTTGACCTCGTCGGTCATGCGGACAAACCAGTAAAGGTTGTAAATCCCGCAGGTGATAATGGACAGCAGAATGCAGACAGCGACGTTGCGGTAGCGAATGTACATGAAGGCAGCCTCCTTCTCACAGAATGGTTTCAGTATAACAGACCGGGCGGACATGCGCAAGAGAAAGTGGCGCGGCATGGCCCCGGATTTTCCGTGCGCGGGGGAAAAAGGGAAAGCCTGTCAGATTTCGTTTGACGAGAGGGCAGGCGATGTTATATAATGGCCATTGTGCAAAAAAAGGAGGCGAGCAAAAAGAATGAAAAAAACCATACTTTCATTTGCGGCAATGATTCTGATTATTGCCCTGCTGTGCTTCACCGCCTGGAACGGCCTTGACTTTGGCTTTTTCAGTGTGCCGAGCGCCCGCGATACCGAAAACGGCATCCGCTTGGGACTCGACTTGGTGGGCGGCTCTATTATTACGTTCGAGGCAGATGTGGACAACAGCATCACCGACGCGGCTTTAAGCTCCGGAATGGACACCGTCGAGGCCATGCTCCGCGCCCGTCTGACCGATCTCGGCCTGTCCGAGGCCACTATTTATAAGGTGGGAGACCGGCGCATTACGGTCGAAATCCCCGCCATTTCCGACCCTGAAGAGGCGGTTCAGAAGCTGGGTTCGACGG
>CAKUPI010000254.1 GCA_934675045.1 uncultured Eubacteriales bacterium | reverse complement strand
GTATTGCACGCCGCCGCGCCGGCCGTTAAAGGCTCCGCGGCAGCTTTCGCCGTGCAGATGGCCGTAATAGCACCGCGAAACGCCATAGCTTTGCAGCAGTCCGGTGATTTCGGGCACCTCGGTGCCCGAAAAAACAGGCGGATAGTGCAGAAAGCAAAATATCTCGCAGCCGGGCTGCTCGCCGCGCGCGGCCGCCAGCGACGCTTCCAGACGGATAACCTCTCTGCGAAAGACCTTGTCATCCCCGGCCGAAGGGTCGTTGGGGTCGTAGAACCACCCCCGCGTGCCGCACAAAGCAACACCCTTATAAAAAATACAATTATTGTGCAGAAATTGCAAGGTGTTTATCGCATTTTCCTGAAAAAATCTTTGCATTTTTGCGACGGTTTCCCACCAGTAGTCGTGGTTGCCTTTTAAAAGCACCTTTCGGCCCGGGAAAGCGTCCAAAAACCGGAAGTCGGGCAGGGCCTGCTGCAGGCTCATGCCCCACGAAAAATCACCGGCCACGACCAGCAGGTCGCCGTCCCGCAAGGTCTCGCGCAGACAGCGCTCCAGCTTGGTCTGGTAATCGCGCCATACGCCGCCGAAGATATCCATAGGCTTTTGAACGCCGAGAGACAGATGCGGATCTCCAATGGTATAAAGCGCCATGTCTCACCTCATGTAAAGGCATTTTTGATGTGATGCACCTGCTGCGCCGCGGTGTAAACCTCGACGACGTCAAACCGCGCAGGGCGCTCGCCTTTTTCGGCCATCCACTGCTGCGCCGTAATGCGCAGGCGCTGCTGCTTGGCCGGCGTCACCGCGGCAAAGGCCGGGGCAAACGCCGCGTCCCTGCGCGTTTTCACCTCGACGAACACCACGGTGTCTCCGTCCTGAACGATCAGGTCGATTTCCCCGTAGCGGGTCTGGTAATTCATGGCCAGCAGCCGGCAGCCTGACTGCTGCAAGTAACGGGCGGCCATCAGCTCGCCCAGCTTCCCCGTCTCACGCTGCTTCATGGCTTAACCTCGGAGAGCAGCTTTTTCAAAAAACTGCTCCGGTGTACCGGGCTTGGCCCCCAGCGGAGTACCGCCTCGCGGTGTGCTTTGGTCGGGTAGCCCTTGTGCACCTCAAAGCCGTACTGCGGATACGCAAGCGCCAGCTCCCGCATCCGCCGGTCCCGCGACACCTTGGCGAGGATGGAGGCGGCCGCGATGCTGGCGCTTTTGCCGTCGCCGCCGACAATGCAGCGGGTTTCCAGCGTCAGACCCGGGTCGCGGTTTCCGTCGACCAGCGCGATATCCGGTGTAATGCTCAGCTGCTTTACAGCGCGGTGCATGGCAAGGAAAGTGGCGTTTAAAATGTTCATCTCGTCAATTTCCTCCGGCGAAGCCCACCCGATTCCCCAGGAAATACTGCGCTGCCGGATGGGCTCAAACAAAGCCTCCCGCTTTTTCTCCGAAAGCTTTTTGGAGTCATCGAGCCCTTCGATGGGGTCATCGGGGTTCAAAATGACGGCGGCTGCCGTCACCGGTCCGGCCAAAGGGCCGCGCCCGGCTTCGTCGATACCGCATACCAACCGTTTGCCCCCCGCCCATAAAGCTTCTTCAATGCGATACATGAC
>CAKUPI010000253.1 GCA_934675045.1 uncultured Eubacteriales bacterium | reverse complement strand
CCCAACGAGGTCAAGCGCGAGACCAGGCAGAAGTATTACTTCGACAATGTCTCGAGCGCGGCGCAGGAGCTGATGGGCGAGCCCATTGCGCCGCAGTACCTGTGCGGCGAAAACGAGCTGGCCCGCTGGCGCACGGAAAACGACGATTCGGTTTACGGCCACTACACCTTTGCCAAGTTTATCGTCGGCCCGAGCAACCGCTTTGCCCACGCCGCCGCCCTGGCCGTGGCCAACAGCCCGGCCTCTGCCTACAACCCGCTCTTCATTTACGGCCAGTCGGGTCTGGGCAAAACCCACCTTCTGTACGCCATTGCCGGCGAGCTGCGCCGCAAGCACAGCGGAATGCGGGTCGTTTACGTCAAGGGCGACGAGTTCACCAACGAGCTGGTGGCCGCCATCCAAAGCGGCGCTGTAGCCGAGTTCCGCAGCAAGTACCGCCAGGCCGACCTCTTTCTGGTCGACGACATTCAGTTCATCGCCGGCAAGGTGCAGACGCAGGAGGAGTTCTTCCACACCTTCAACACCATGCACGAGGCGGGCAAGCAAATCGTTCTGACTTCGGATCGCCCGCCCAAGGAGATGCTGACGCTGGAGGACCGCCTGCGCACCCGCTTTGAGTGGGGCCTGATAGCCGACATCCAGCCGCCCGACCTTGAGACCCGCATGGCGCTGATCTCCGCCAAGACGCGCGATTTGGGCTTTTCGCTGGAGCCCAACATCGTCCAGTACGTCGCCGAGTGCATTCAGAGCAACGTCCGGCAGCTGGAGGGGGCCGTGAAAAAGATTTACGCCTATCATTCGCTGATGGGCCGCGAGCTCAACATGGAAATGGCGCAGGACGCCATCCGCGACATTTTCCGCGAAAACCCCGGCGCGCACCCGACGCCTGAGCTCATTTTGCAGGAGGTCGCCTCGTTTTACAGCGTTCCGGCCGAGCGGATCCGCGGCACGGCCAAAACCCGCGACGTCGTGGGCCCCCGTCAGGCGACCATTTACCTCATCCGCGAGCTGACCGGCATGTCGCTGCCGGAAATCGGCCGCTTTATGGGCCGCGACCACACAACGGCGCTGTACGCCATCAACAAAATCGAGGACCGGCTCAAAAAAGAGCCCGAGCTGCAAAACGAGCTTAAAGACATGAAAAAGAACATACAAAGCCGCTGAGCGCCTTTTTTTGTCCCGGTTTTTTTCTCCCCAATGACTTGTGAAAAATCATTTCGGGACTGTGCATAAAATGACCCTGTGGAAATCTCGGAAAAAACCGCCCCTTTTCCCACACCTCGCTGTGGAGGCCCGAAGGCTTGCTATGACACCGTTCGACGCCATTATCCACAGTTTCACAGCCCCTATCACTACTACTAAAAAAACTACAATCAGTTAAGTACCGAAAGGAGCAGATTTATGCGTTTCTCCTGTGAAAAAGCCATTTTAAACGACGCCATATCGGTCTGTATTCACGCCGTCGCCTCCAAAAGCTCGATTGCCGCCCTTGAAGGCCTTCTGATCACGGCGGAATCGACGGTCAGCATGTGCGGATACAACTTCAAAACAGCCATTCAGAAGAGCTTTGACGCCGATGTTTCCGAAAAGGGCGTGGCCGTCATCAACGCCCGCGTGCTCTCCGACAT
>CAKUPI010000252.1 GCA_934675045.1 uncultured Eubacteriales bacterium | reverse complement strand
ATAAAAGGAGCCTTTCGCAATGCCGACGGCCCTTGTCAGCTGATCCACAGAGGTTTTCTTCATTCCGAGCGTGACGGCGCAGCGCCGCGTCTCTTGCAGCAAAGCCCTGCGGAGCTGTTCGGTTTCGTAATCGGTGAAAGCCAAGAAGGCGCCTCCTAACAATATGACCGTTTTGGTTCTTTCGGTCATATTATACCGCCTTTCCGGCATTTTTGCAAGAGGCGCAGGGGAACAGCGTTATTTTAAGCGGTTTGAAAGGGAAACGCGGCCACAGGGGCAGGACGCCCGGCCGTATGCCGGATTTTGCCGCAGGCGGCATAAAAAACGGCGCTGCGCTTGACAATCGGGGCGGATCCCTTTATGATAAAGGCGCTTGGATTGTTTTATGAATGAGACGCTGTGCCGGAAGGCAGGCCGGAATGCCCGCGCTGCGCGGCGTTCACGGCCGCAGCGATAAAGGGGGGAGCCGTTTGCGCCGTGCCGTAAGCCGGAAAAAGCCGCAAAGCCCCGTGCGGGTCATTACGCTGGGGTTTTCCCTGCTGATCGCGGTGGGGACGCTGCTTTTGTGCATGCCCTTTGCCACGCGCAGCGGCCGGAGCGCCGGGCTGATGACGGCGCTGTTTACCGCGACCTCGGCCACCTGCGTCACCGGCCTTATCGTCGAGGACACCTATTTGTTCTGGAGCCCGGCCGGGCAGGCGGTCATTTTGTCACTGATACAGATAGGCGGCCTCGGGTTTATGATGGTGGCCGCCGGCTTTTCCCTCATGGTGCGGCGCCGGATCACCATGCGCGAGCGGCTGCTGCTCGGAAAGTCGCTCAACGTGGACGACATGGCCGGCATTGTGCGGCTGGCCAAGGGCATTCTGCTGGGAACCTTTGTCATCGAGACGGCGGGCGCCGTGATTTTGTCCATCCGCTTTGCGCGCGATTTCGGACTGCGCGGCGGAATCATCAAGGGCGTTTGGACCTCGGTCTCGGCCTTTTGCAACGCCGGCTTTGATTTGATGGGCCAAAGGGGCCGGTACACGAG
Organism: uncultured Eubacteriales bacterium; assembly: GCA_934675045.1. Classification (GTDB taxonomy): domain Bacteria; phylum Bacillota; class Clostridia; order Oscillospirales; family Butyricicoccaceae; genus Ventrousia. The sequence continues at coordinate 695 of CAKUPI010000252.1, read as the reverse complement.
CATGGCAGGCTACCTCGGGGACCCGGCCGTCACGCTGACCGTAAGCCTGCTCATCATTCTCGGCGGCTTGGGCTTTTACGTCTGGCGCGACGTGGCCGGTTGCCCCAAAAACGGGCGGTACCGCCTGCACACCCACCTGGTGCTGGTCACAACGGGCATTTTGCTGCTGGCCGGAACGCTCGGCTTTCTCGTTTTTGAATGGAACAACCCGCAGACCATGGGCGGCGAGGGCTTTTTGCGCCGCCTGATGGCGGCCGTTTTCCAGTCGGCGACGGTGCGCACCGCCGGTTTTGATCAGATGGGGCAGGCCCGGCTGACCTCGGCCTCGCAGGCGCTGAGTATTCTGCTGATGTTTATCGGCGGATCGCCGGGCTCTACGGCAGGCGGACTGAAAACAACGACGCTGGCCGTGCTCGTGCTGACGGCCGTCGCCCCCTACCGGGGGAAAAACCGCGCCGACGTCTTTGGGCGCACCATTGCGCAGCCGGCCGTAATCGACGCGCTGTCCATTCTGGTCGCCGGAATGAGCGTCGTTATCACCGGCAGCTTTCTGATTTCCATGGCCGACGGGCTGGACTTCGGCACGGCTTTTTTTGAATGTGTGTCGGGCTTTGCCACTGTGGGGCTTACTCTGGGCGTCACGCCGACGCTGTCGGCCTTTTCGCAGCTGGTGCTGGTGGCGCTCATGTTCATGG
>CAKUPI010000251.1 GCA_934675045.1 uncultured Eubacteriales bacterium | reverse complement strand
AGCCGGCAGCGGAGAGCGCCCCCTGCGACGGCCCTGCACAGAATCAATAAAAGCCGGCACCGCAAAAGCGGCTTTCCGCCATCAAAAAATCCGCAAGTCTGCAAGACTTGCGGATTTTTGCATTTGACAGGGGATTCCCGGCGCGCAGAAACAAGAAATCCGAACCTCTGACCGATTTTGGCCGGAAGTTCGGATTGTCTTGCATTGGTGGGCCTTCAGGGGCTCGAACCCGGGACCGGACGGTTATGAGCCGTCTGCTCTAACCAACTGAGCTAAAGGCCCGCGCCATGTGACTGGCTTCGGAATACCATTATACCTGAAACGGCCGCAAAAAACAAGTTCTTTTTGCTCATAACTTTGACTTTCGCGCATAGGAATAAAAGAGAACGCACAGGGAGGAATCGACCATGCCGCTGACCGATCGGGAGCTGTTTGCACGTCTCATTCAATGCGAAGCCGGGGGCGAGGGGGAAAACGGCATGAAGGCCGTGGCCAGCGTCGTCATGAACCGCGTCAACGCGCCGGGCGGCGAGTATGCGCGCATAGGGCGGGGCAGCATCCGCAAAATCATCTGCCAGCCCTACCAGTTTGTCTGCGCGTCAGAAACCGAGTACGGCCGGTACAACTCGCAAAACATCTACAACATGAGCCCCGAGTCCATTCACTTTGAAATTGCCGACTGGGCCATCGCGGGCAACCGGCTTTTGAGCCTTGGGCAGGCCCTTTGGTTCTTCAACCCCTTTTCGCCCGAGTGCCGCCTGCGGTTTCCCTCCGAAATCGGCTATTTTGTCATCCGCATCGGCAACCACTGCTTTTACAACCCCACTTCCGCCTATTACGACACCTGATGAGAAAGGATGAGCCTCTTTGAATAAGGACAGTTACAGCCCCTACGCGCCTCCCTACCAAAGCTCCGGCCCCGGCACGCCGCCGCTGGAGGACCTCGACTCCGCCATGCAGCCGCTCGCCGGCGGCATGCACTCGGCCGCTCCGCCGCAGAGCGCCCGGGAATACTACAACACCGAGTCTTTTTCCGACGTTCTGGCCCGCGGCATCGGCTATTTTGTGGTGTGCGAGTTTTTGATAGGCTCGGGCGGGCTGGTGGAAAAATACGGAATTCTATTTGCCGCGGGCGTAAACTTCCTGACGCTGTATGACCGCGATAACGACAGCTACACCACCTGCGACCTGTATTCCCTTAAGTTTGTCACCTTTTACAACAGCCGTGTCCGGCCCCCGAGCTTTATGCCGCGACAGTCCGCCAACGCGCCGCAGCCCCTGACCGGCGGCCGGCCGATCCGCTGACGGCTGGATACTTCCCCTCTTTCCGGGCATACTAAGCCCGAAAAACCGAGGAGGTGAAGGAAAAATGGCACAGGCAAACCCCAGCATCGGCTGCACCGTCCGCCAGTGCAGGTTCCATGCAAAGACGCAGGAAAACTGCTCGCTTGACAAAATCATGGTGGGCACCCACGAGAAAAATCCCACCATGGACCAGTGTACCGACTGCAAGTCCTTCCAGCTCGAACGCTGACGGCAATCCCCGCCAGCTCGCAGGCGCCGAAGACCCGCAAAAGCGCCGGAGACGCGCACAAAGGCCGCCGTTCCGCTCCCGACAGGGAGAAGGACGGCGGCCTGACATTTTCCGCCTGTATGGCAGAAAACGCTTTTGCAAAAAGAAACACCATGACTTATGTCATGGTGTTTTCTGGCTCCCCCTGTTGGACTCGAACCAACGACCCTGCGGTTAACAGCCGCATGCTCTACCGACTGAGCTAAGGAGGA
>CAKUPI010000250.1 GCA_934675045.1 uncultured Eubacteriales bacterium | reverse complement strand
TTTCCCTACTTCTCTACACTAAGCATAACGGGTTTTTCGCCGTTTGTCAATAGTCCTCTTCGATGGTTTTCATCAGCTCCTGCTGCGGCAGCAGCAGACGGCAGATGGTCAGCGCGTCGCGGGGACAGTCGTCAAAGGCGCCGGCCGGCAGCAGGCGGTAATCCATGTGCCGCCGGATGGCCTCGAAGCCCCCGCCGGACGCGCGGATTTCACTCTTCAGGCGTTCCGGATCGGCGTTTCTCAGCCCGGCGACCTGATAGTGTGCCCCGGCGCCGCGCGCCGCGCCGTCGTAGTGCGTCGCCAGCAGAGAGATGCTGTCCTTTCCGGCCAGATACCGGACGAGGGCGCGCACGATGCGCCCGCCCTCCTCAGGGTTGGTGCCGCGGGCGAACTCGTCGAGCACCAGCAGGCAAAACCGCCCGTCGAGGTGTCCGAGCGCCTCGCCCAGCGCGGTGATTTCGGCGCCGAAGCTGGACAGCCCCTGCTCCACCGACTGCCCGTCCTCGGCTATCAGGAACAGCTCGTCGAAGAGCGGCACCTCAGCCCTTTTGGCAAAGACAAAAAAGCCCATGTGCGCCAGCAGCGTGTTGAGCACCACGGCGCGCAGCGCGACGCTTTTCCCCCCCATGTTGGCGCCGGTGACGACGGTGGCGCCCGGCTCCAGCGCAAGGTCAATGGCGGTAAACCGCCCTCCCCTGTCCTGCACGGCGCTGGCCACATAGGGGTTTATCATCTCTTCAAAGCGCAGCACCCTGCCGCCGAGCACGGGGCGGACGGCCCCCCACGCGCGGGCCAGCCGCGCCTTTTCCAGCAGCAGGTCGAGCCGGGCAATCCGGCGCAGGTCCTCCTCCAGCGCATCCAGATAGGGCCGCAGCCCGGCCGACAGGCGGCGGCGCACCGCGTCCTCCTCCCTTTGCTCTCCGGCGATGACGCGCGTCCGCTCGGCCTGCAGGGCGTCGCTTGCCTTTCCGCTTTGCCGGATTTCCTCTTCAATGCGCTTTTTCTCCCGCCGGACGGCGGCCAGCGCTTCGGAGTACCGGCTGCTGATGAAAAAGGCGGCGGTGCCGCGGCCCTCGATGTCGAGCAGCCGCAGCGCGTCCGGGCAGGGCTCCAAAGCGGCGCGGCCGACCCCCAGCTCGCTTTCCAGCCGCGCCGTCAGCGGGGCCAGCCGCCCGAGCTGCAAAAGAAGGGTCTTGACCTCGAACAGCTCCACGTCGCTCAGCGCCATCTCGCGGCAGCGCGCAAAGGTGCGGCGCAGGTCCTTGACCTGCGAAAAGGCGTGCGCAACGGACGCCAGCAGGCGCGTCAGCTCGTCATCCGCGCCGGTCAGCCGCTGCAAATCGTCCAGCTCGCGCTCAAGCTCCGCCCGATCGGCCGGGCCGCCCGGGTGCAGGCCGCGCAGCAGCTCCCGGCCGCAGGCCGAGGCCGGGTGCAGCTGGTCGAGCACCCATTGCAATCCTGTTTCTTCCTTTTGCCGAAAGCTAAGCGCGTGCATATCGTCCCCCCACTACGTCGATGACGGGCGCCGACACGGCAGCCGCCATTTTTTCCAAAAACTCCGCGGCGTCAAACCGCCATCCGTAGGCCGAAACCGGGTTGACGGCGACGGCCGACAGTCCGGCCGCGCGGCCCACGGCCAAACGCCCCCCCCTGCGCTGCCAGCTTTCGCCCGCCTTGCGGGAAAACAGCAGCTGCGACGCCTCTCCGGCGGCCAGCGTCAGGCCGCTCACGTCCAGCCCCGAGCGCACAAGCCCGTTTACCAGAGAATCGGTGACGGCCCCGGCCGCCGCCAGAACGCCGG
>CAKUPI010000249.1 GCA_934675045.1 uncultured Eubacteriales bacterium | reverse complement strand
CTTCATGCCTTTCCGCGGGCGGAGAAAAGACCGCGGAAGCTCTCTTCCGCGGCCTTTGTGCGTTAATAGCCTTGTTTCAGGTTGACGACATGGTTCAGCGGCCGCCCCTGCGCGTACAGCTCGAGATTCTCGAGGAAGATATCGACCACCATGTCACAGGTCAGCGGCAGCGAGTCGTTGCCCGAGATGTGCGGCGTGATCAGCGCGTGCGGCGCCGTCCACAGGGGATGCTCGGGCGGCAGCGGCTCCGGATCGGTGACGTCGACGGCGGCGCCGCCCAGCCTGCCCGCGCGCAAAAGCTCGTCCAGCGCCGTCAGGTCGACGGCGCTTCCGCGGCCGACGTTGAGCAGAATGGCGCCCTCCTTCATTTTGAGCATGCGCTCGCGGTCAAACATCTTCCGCGTGGCGTCCGTGCCCGGCACACACAGCGCGACGACGTCGGCGCCGGAAATGGCCTCGTCCAGCCGGTCTGCGGTGTAAATCTCGTCGACGCAGTCGGGCTTTGACCCCTCGCTCCGGCGAACGCCGCGCACAAAGGCGCCCATCGGCCGCACCCGCTTGGCAAAGTTGGAGCCGATGTCGCCCACGCCGACAACGGTGATCACGCTGTTCATAATGGAGCGCACCTCGCCGACGCAGTACCATTCACGCCGCTTCTGCATTTCGTGGTATTCCGGCATACGGCGCATCAGCATGAGCAGCGTGACGACCATGTGCTCGGAAATGGTGATGCCGTAGGCCCCCGAGGCGTTGGTCATCACGACGTCGCCGGCGTACAGCGAGGGGTCAGTATAGCGGTCCACACCGGCAAAGGAGCACTGCATCCAGCGCAGGTTTTTGGCCTCGCGCAAAAGCTCCCGCGGCAGCATTCCGAAGAAAACCTCGCAGCTGTGCACGTCCTCGGCCTTCACCGCCTTGTAGTCATCGATCCATCGGACGGAAAAGCCTCGCTTTTCGGCCGCCCCGCCAATGCGCGCGCGGCGCGCGTCGTTGAGGAAGGGCAGCGCGACGGTAATCGTTCTGTCCATTGTATCAACCTCCCTGTTTCTTTCCTGTATTTTCTATCAAAACATGGTTGAGCTCGCCGCCCGTGATGAGCAGCACGCCGGTGGCATACAGCCACAGCATCAGAATGATGATGGCGCCCAGCGATCCGTACAGAATGGAATATCTGCCAAAATTGGAAACGTAGTAGGAAAAGGCCGTGGAAAAAAGCGTCCACACCGTGCAGCTGAAAAGGGCGCCCGGAATGGCCTGCACAAACCGGTAACGGCGCTGCGAGGCGACGTAGTAAAAGCCGGTCAGCACAAAAAAGACAAACGCCGGCCCCACCAGAAACTTGATGAGGTTCCACAGCGCGATGAGCGCCTGCGGCAGATGGACGTATTTGGCCACCGTGGTCAGCAGCGTTTTGCTGATCATGAGCAGAATGAGCAGCGCCAGAATGGAGACCATCAGCAGCAGCGTGATGACGACGGGCAGCACCTTGGACAGCCAGCCGCGGTTTTCCACGCGGTAGGCCTGCGAAATGGCGCGCAGCATGGAGCTGACCGAGCGCGAAATGGACCACACGCCCAGCACCAGACCGGCGTACACCAGCGTTTCCGCCTGCAGCGAGGAGACGTAGTTGACATAGTCGGTGATGATGCCCAGCACCTGCTGGGGCAGCAGCAGGCCCAGCTCCTGCATCAGCTCGTTTACGTCGATTTGAAACATGCCGATCAGCGCGTTCAGAAAAACCAGCATCGGAAAGAGGGAAAACAGCAGGTAGTAGGCCAGCTCAGCCGCCGCGCGGGTGACATGGTCCTGAAAAAACCGGGCGATCAGCGCCTCTGCC
>CAKUPI010000248.1 GCA_934675045.1 uncultured Eubacteriales bacterium | reverse complement strand
GAGCTGGCCGCCGCCATCGACGCGGCGCAGACGCTGGCGCAGGTCGAGGATCTGTACCGTCCCTACAAGCAAAAACGGCGCACACGGGCCGGTGTCGCGCGGGAGCGCGGGCTGGAGCCGCTGGCCGCCCTCATTTTTGCCCAGCAGCCGGGGAGCGGTGAGCCGCTTGCGCGGGCCGCCGCCTTTGTCAACCCGGAAAAAGAGGTGGAGACGGCCGAGGCCGCCCTTCAGGGGGCGCTCGACATCATCGCCGAGGACCTGTCCGACGACGCGGCCCTTCGCGGCGCGCTGCGCCGCCTGTTTGAAAAGCAGGGGGAGCTGACGTCGCGCGCCGCCGGCGAGGAGGATTCCGTCTATCGCCTGTATTATGAGTTTGCGGCGCCGCTGCGAAAGGTGCAGGGCCACCAGATTCTCGCCGTCAACCGCGGCGAGCGCGAGGGGTATTTGAAGGCCAATGTCCGGCTCGAGCGCGCCCCGGCCCTTGAGCTGGTGTTCCGCGCCGCGCTGCACGGCAGCGGGCCGATGACCGAAGCGGTGCGCGCCGCCGCCGAGGATTCCTACGACCGGCTGATCTTTCCCTCGCTCGAACGCGAAATGCGCACGGCGCTGACCGAGCGCGCCGACGAAGGGGCCATTCGGATGTTCGCCCTCAACCTGCGGCCGCTGCTCATGCAGCCGCCCGTCAAGGGGCGGGTGACCATGGGGCTGGACCCCGGCTACCGCACCGGGTGCAAGGTGGCCGTCGTCGACGGCACGGGCAAGGTGCTGGACACCGGCGTCATTTACCCCACCCAGCCGCACAACCGGGTGCGCGAGGCCAAGGCAACGCTCAAAAAGCTGATTGCCGCCCACAAGGTGCGGTGCATCGCCATCGGCAACGGCACCGCCTCGCGCGAAACGGAGCAGATGACGGCCGAGCTGCTGCGCGAGCCGGGCATGGAGGGCGTCGCCTACATGGTGGTCAGCGAGGCGGGCGCGTCGGTCTATTCGGCGTCGCCGCTGGCCGCCGCCGAGTTCCCCGAATACGACGTTTCGCTGCGCTCGGCCGTCTCCATCGCGCGGCGGCTTCAGGACCCGCTGGCCGAGCTGGTCAAAATCGACCCCAAGGCCATCGGCGTCGGGCAGTATCAGCACGACATGCCGCAGGCCCGGCTGGGCGAAGCGCTGGACGGCGTCGTCGAAAGCTGCGTCAACAGCGTCGGCGTCGACCTCAACACGGCCTCGGCGCCCCTTCTGGCGCGCGTCGCCGGCCTGAGCGCCGCGGTCGCCAGAAACGTCGTCAGCTACCGCGAGGAAAACGGCGCCTTTACCGCGCGGCGGCAGCTGCTCAAGGTGCCCAAGCTGGGGCCCAAGGCCTACGAGCAGTGCGCCGGCTTTCTGCGCGTGCCCGAAAGCCGCAGCGTGCTCGACAACACCGGCGTTCACCCCGAAAGCTATGCGGCTGCCGAAAAGCTGCTGACGCTGTGCGGCTGCACGCCGGACGCCGCGCGCGGCGGGGTCGCCGATTTGGACAGGCGGGTTGCGGACCGCGGCGAGCGGGAAACGGCCGACGAGCTCGGCGTCGGAGTGCCCACGCTGCGCGACATTGTGCGCGAGCTGCAAAAGCCGGGCCGCGACATCCGCGACGAGCTTCCGCCCCCGCTTCTGCGCACCGACGTGCTGGAGATCAAGGACCTCAGGCCGGGCATGGAGCTGCGCGGCACGGTGCGCAACGTCATCGACTTCGGCGCCTTTGTCGACATCGGCGTGCATCAGGACGGGCTGGTGCACATTTCGCAGCTGTGCGACCGCTTTGTGCGCCACCCGTCTGAGGTGGTGACGGTGGGCGACGTCGTCAC
>CAKUPI010000247.1 GCA_934675045.1 uncultured Eubacteriales bacterium | reverse complement strand
CCTCGCTGCTGGGTGTGACGCTGGTGCTGAAGCGGTTTTCCTTCATCGGCGACGGCCTTTCTCACGTGGCCTTCGGCGCCATGTCCGTCGCCGCCGTGCTGCAAGTCACCAACGAGATGCCGCTGGTGATGGGCATTACCGTCGCCAGCGCCGTGCTGCTTCTGCGCACCGGGCAGAATGCGAAAATCAGGGGCGACGCCGCCGTCGCCATGATCTCGGTGGGGGCGCTGGCCATCGGCTATCTGCTGATGAACCGGTTCTCCGCCTCGTCCAATCTTTCGGGCGACGTGTGCAGCACGCTGTTCGGCTCGACCTCCATTCTGACGCTGTCCAAAAGCGAGGTCTGGCTGTGCGTGGGAATGTCGGTGCTCGTCGCGGCGGTGTTCCTGCTGTTTTACAACAAAATCTTCGCCGTGACCTTTGACGAGAGCTTTGCAAGGGCGGCCGGCACCAAAGCCGGGCTTTACAATCTGCTGATCGCCGTCGTCGTGGCCGTCATCATCGTGCTGGCCATGAACCTCGTCGGCTCGCTGCTGATCTCCGCCCTTGTGATCTTCCCGGCGCTGTCCGCCATGCGGATGTTCAAGAGCTTCCGCAGCGTGACCGTCTGCGCGGCGGCCCTTTCGGTCTGCTGTGCGCTGATCGGCATTCTGGCGTCCATTCTCGCCGGAACGCCGGTGGGCTCCACCATCGTCGCCGTTCAAATCGCCGCCTTCGGCCTGTCGTGGCTGGCGGGCACGGTGCTTGGGGGAATGCGAAAATGAAAAAGCCGCTCTGCCTGCTTCTAATCGCCCTGACGCTTGCGTCTCTCGCCGCCTGCGGAGGCGGAAACGGCAAAGAGACCGCCGCCGCGGGCCGTCCGGCCGGCGCGCAGTCGCCGAGAACTTCCGCGTCACAAAAGCCGCCCTCCGCGCGGGATTTGGCGCCCGGGGCCTCGGCTTCCCGGCCCGCACAGAACACAGACGGCCCCGACGCGGCCGCGGGCCGTCCGGCAAACGCTCCGGCGCTGAAGCTTCCGGCGCCGAAGCAGGCTCCGCCCACAGAAGAGCCTGTACGGGAGACGGCCGCCGAGCCTGCGCAAAGCGCAGACGATATCGACGTTGACCTTACAGCGCTCAGCGCCACCATGGCCTATTCCGAGGTTTACAACATCCTGTACTCCCCCGACGATTACCTTGGGAAGGTCATAAAAATGCACGGGCGCTTCTCGATATACCAGGCGGTTGACGAAAACGGCGCCCTCATTCCCGACCGGATCTATTTTACCTGTGTGATGGCGGACGCCGCCGCCTGCTGCGCACAGGGGCTGGAGTTTGTCCTGACCGGCGAGAAGCTCTACCCCGACGATTACCCGGAGCTGGGCAGCGAGATCACGGTCCGCGGCACCTTTTCGCTGTACGAAATGGATGGCTTCCAATACTATCGGCTGGCTGAGGCGGAAATGCTCGAGTGAGAACGCCGCAGGCAGATATACAGCCCCCCGGAGCGCAGCTCCGGGGGGCTGCTGTTTTTTCCGGCGGCTGCCCCGCCGCCGGGCTTCCCCGTCCCCGCAAAGCCCCCCGCCCGCGGGGGCAAAACCCGTCCGGCAAAGAAAAAACGGCTTGCCTTTTTTGGGCGTGCGTACTTTTCCGCGTATTTCATCAGGAATTGCCCATAAGCCATGCCTTGTGTTATACTTTACTCATAAAGGATATAAACAAAGATGGAGAATCCAGTTCGACGACATACGATGGAAATAGCATGTTTGTCAATAACGCGGTTTTGAAAGTTTCCACGCCTAAAGGTGAATACTTCAGCAACGGAAAAACGCATTATAATAGCAATGAGGCAGTGCTATTTACTT
>CAKUPI010000246.1 GCA_934675045.1 uncultured Eubacteriales bacterium | reverse complement strand
CCGGCCTGCGTCCGGTGGAGGAGGCTATCATCACCTCCGGCGGCGTGAAGACCGGGGAGATCGACCCCCATACCATGGGGTCGAAAAAGGCCCCCGGCCTGTACTTCGCCGGGGAGATCATCGACTGCGACGCCTATACCGGCGGCTTTAATCTGCAAATCGCGTGGTCGACCGGCTACAAAGCGGGAATGTCGGCCGCCATCGATCCCAAGGAAGAAGGTTAAACCTATGAAGCACATCAACATCGCAATCGACGGCCCCTCGGGGGCGGGCAAGAGCACCGTGGCGCGGCTTTTGGCACAGGAGCTGCGCTTTATCTATGTGGATACCGGCGCGATGTACCGCGCCGTCGGCCTGTATGTCGCCCGGGCGGGAATCGACGCGCACGACCGCGGGCGGATCATCGGATGCCTGCCCGAAATCTCCATTGCACTGCGCTACGAGGACGGTGTTCAGCAAATTTTCCTCAACGGAGAAAATGTCAGCTGCGCCATTCGGACGGAGGAAGCCTCGCGCTATGCTTCCGGCGTCTCGGCCATTCCCGAGGTGCGCGCCTTTTTGCTGGGCGCGCAGCGCTCGCTGGCACAGGGACAGAACGTCATTATGGACGGACGCGACATCGGCACCGTCGTGCTGCCGCAGGCCGACGTCAAAATCTTTTTGACGGCCAGCAGCGAAAAGCGCGCGCAGCGGCGGTACGCAGAGCTGCTGGCCAAAGGGGAGCCGGTCGTATACGACGAGGTGCTCCGCAATTTGAACGAGCGTGACAAAAACGACTCCAGCCGTCAGGCCGCGCCGCTGTGTGCGGCGGACGACGCCGTTTTGGTCGATACGACGGAGTATACGCTCGAGCAGTCTGTAAGCGCCATCCGCGATGTCATTAAGGAGAAAACGGGCTATGTGGTTTAAGTTTTGTTACTGGCTGGTCTACATCATCGTCAAGCCGATTTACCGGTTTAAAGTTTACGGCCGTGAACGCCTGCCGCAGGGCGGCGTCGTCATCTGCGGCAACCATACGGCGCTCGTCGACGCCGTGCTGCTTGTTTTGTCATTGGGGCCGAACAGCGATTTTGTGGCGATGGGGAAGGCGGAGCTCTTTAAAAACCCCCTTTTCGGCGCCATTCTCAGAAGCGTACATGTTTTTCCCGTGCAGCGCGGCAAAAATGACATCGGCGCCATCAAGCACTCGCTCAAGGCACTGAAAGAGGGCAAGCAGCTGATCATCTTCCCGGAGGGGACCCGCGTACACGAAGGGGAGACGGTGGAAGCCAAGACAGGCGCCGGTATGCTGGCGCTGCGCTCCGGCGTGCCCGTCATGCCGGTTTATATCACGGCGGGGAAAAAGGCCTTCCGCGGCTGCGAGGTCCGCTACGGGGTTCCCTTCATGCCGAGCTGCACCGGAAAGCCCGGCCCCGAGGACTATCAGCGCGTCACCGACGACATTATGACGGCCATTCGCGCCGCCTCGCAAAGGGAGCTGTCCGCATGAAAGTCACGGTAGGCAGCAAGGCGGGGTACTGCTACGGCGTGCGGCGCGCCGTTGAAATGACGCTGCGCGAAACGGAAAAAGAGGGGCCGCTGTACACGGCCGGCCCCATTATTCACAACAAGCAGGTGATTTGCGAGCTGGAACGGCGCGGGGCGCACGCCGCCGCGTCGTGCGGCGAGGTGGCCGACGGCTCTCGCGTTGTCATTCGCGCGCACGGCCTGCCGACCGCCGACATTGAAGCCTTTCGGGCAAAGGGATGCCGCCTGATAGACGCCACCTGTCCCAACGTTGCGCAGATTCACCGCATTGTCGAGCGCGAAAGCGCTGCCGGGCGCCGCGTGCTCATCATCGGCAAGCACGGGCACCCCGAGGT
>CAKUPI010000245.1 GCA_934675045.1 uncultured Eubacteriales bacterium | reverse complement strand
AAGGAAATCCACGAAAGCGAGTTTTTCCTGCAGGAGGGCGACATGCTGGTGCTGATGAGCGACGGCGTCACCAACGCCGGCATCGGCAAATTGCAGCCCGACGGCTGGCCCCGGCAGGAGGTCGCCGCCTTTTTGGAGGGCTGGGCCGACTGCTCGGCCCAGCGCATGGCGGCGCAGCTGGTCAACGCCTGCACCTCTTTGTGCCTCGAATCGCCCGACGACGACATCACGGCCGTGGTCTTTCATGTGCGGCAGCGCCGGGCGGCCAGCGTGTTGATAGGCCCGCCGGCCCGCAGCGAGGACGACGAGAAAATCTGCCGCATCTTCTTTTCCAAAGAGGGCGCCCACGTCATCTGCGGCGGCTCCACCGCGCAAATGGCCGCCCGGTACCTCAACCAGACGGTCATCCCCCTGCCGGACACCCAAACGGCGGAAATCCCCGCCTGCGCCAGCCTGGAGGGGGTCGACCTCGTCACCGAGGGCATCGTCACCCTGCGCGCGCTGACCGAGCTTGCCGAGCGGTATGCCCTTGACAACAGCCTGTCCCTTGACATCCACAAGGGGCAGGACGGCGTCGCCCGTCTGGCGCGGCTGCTCTTTGAGGAGGTCACCGACATCAACCTCTTTTTCGGGCAGGCCGTCAACCATGCGCACGATCTGCTCGACATCGACTTTTCGCAGAAAACCGCCCTTATCAAGCGCCTGTCGCAGGCGCTGACCGACATGGGCAAAAACGTGAAAATCAGCCTTTGCTGACGGCAAAAGGGGAGACTCCCCTCGTTTCCGCGGCAAAAAGGGGAAGCGCGGTCTTTCCCGCGGCAAAAAGAGGCCGGGATATCCGAAAAAGGATATCCCGGCCCTTTTGCGTAAACGCTCCTGCCGCCGCACGGCGGTTTGACCCCGCAGGGGCCTTTGCGCGCGCCCGCAAAAAGCGGGCGGCTATTTGCCGCCCGAAAGAGCCTTGTCGGCAGCCCTGCCGGCGAGGAGGGCCGCCGCGGCGTAGAGAATGACGGTGACGACCTCCGGCGCGAGAGCGGGGCAGGGGCGCGGGTACAGGGTCATAGCGGCCCCGACCGCAAGCCGAACCGGAAAATACAGCCCCAGCCACGCGGTGGCCTTGTAAAAGGTTTTCCTGAGCGCCGCAGCCTGCCCCGTCGGGCGGCCGGACTGCTTCCGAAAGGCATATTCAAACCCGCCGGCAAGGGCGGCAAAGGGAAGCGCGCACAGGGCGGTGAAAAAGACACTTTGGAGCACAAAGGCGCAAATGCCCTGCAAAAGAAGGACCATGACCTCCAGCGTCAGCAGGGCGGCCAGGACCTGACTGCCGCTGCCGCGCCGCACCTCCGCCTGCGCCCGCGGCGGATCGCCGCAGGCGTCGTCCAGCAGGTAGTCCGCCGTGACGCCGAACAGCCGGCTCAGCTGCAAAATGTTGTGGGCGTCCGGCTGGGCCGAGCCCACCTCCCAGCGGGAGACGGCCTGTCTCGACACCTGAAGCCTGCCGGCCAGCTCCTCCTGCGAAAGGCCCCTCTGCTTTCGGAGCGCAAGAATCTTTTCGGGCAGCGTCATACAAAAATCCTCCTTTGTTTCATGGGACCATGGTAAACGCGCGGCGCGTTTTTGGCCACCGCATCGGCTTTGCATTTGCGCAACAAGAGGTTGCACGGCCCCAAAAGCGCGGATTTTCCCCCGCAGGCGGCGAAGTGACGGGCACTCTTCCGCAGAAAAGCTGCCGGAATGCCCGCCTTTCCGGCCGCGGCCAAGCGGGCCGAAAGCCCGGGCGCCGAAAGGCGCGGGCGGCCCTTTCCCCTGCGGGCGGCCCTTTCCCCTGCGGGCGGCCCTTTCCCCTGCGGGCGGCCCTTTCCCCTG
>CAKUPI010000244.1 GCA_934675045.1 uncultured Eubacteriales bacterium | reverse complement strand
CTCGGCCTTGGCCGCCTTTTTGCGGGTAGACGGCTTTTTCGGCGTCTCCTCTGCCGCGTCCGCCTCGGCCTTGGCCGTCTTTTTGCGGGTGGATGGCTTTTTCGGCGCTTCCTCGCCGCTTTTGGCCTTGGCGGACTTTTTGACGGGCAGCTCTTCAAAATACCCGCAGCCCGGCACATGGCAGAGCACTTTCTTTTCTTCCTTGGTGTAGTGGCGGTACAGAACGCCGCCGCACTTGGGGCATTTCTGCGGCGTCGGCTTATCCCACGTCATAAAGGCGCAGGCGGGATTTTTTTCGCAGCCGTAGTAATAATAGCCGCTCTTGGATTTCTTCTTGAGCAGCTTTGCGCCGCACACCGGGCAGGGCACGCCGGTGTCCTCGCTCAGCGGCTTGGTGTTTTTGCACTCCGGATAGCCGGGGCAGGCCAAAAACTTGCCGAAGCGGCCCGATTTGATGACCATTTTGCGGCCGCACAGGTCGCAGACGACGTCGCTTTCCTCGTCGGGCACCTTGATGCGCTTTTTGTCGAGGTCGATTTCCGCCTGCTTAAGCTCTGCGGCAAATCCCTCGTAAAACTGGCCGAGCATGAGGCGGTAGTCGACCTCGCCGCTCTCGACGCCGTCCAGCTTATCCTCCATGTGGGCGGTGAACTTGACGTCGACGACGTCGTGGAACTTGTCGATCATCAGGTCGGTAACCGCCTCGCCCAGCGCCGTCGGGCGCAGCGCCCTGCCCTCTTTGGCGACATATTCGCGGTCGAGCACAACGGAGATGGTCGGGGCGTAGGTGCTGGGGCGCCCGATGCCCTTTTCCTCCATGGTTTTGATGAGCGACGCCTCGGTATAGCGCGCGGGCGGCTGCGTAAAGTGCTGCTTGGGGTCGGTGGCGACGTGCGCGGGGGTGTCCCCCTCCTTCAGAACGGGGAGCAGCGCGCCGTCCTCGCTCTCGGGCGCATCGTCGGTGCCCTCCTCGTACAGCGCCAGAAAGCCGGGAAAGGCGATGGTCTGGCCGGTGGCGCGGAACAGATAGCCGCCGCACTCAATGTCGGCCGACGTGGTGTCCAAAATGGCCTCGGCCATCTGCGAGGCGATAAAGCGCGACCAGATCAGCCGGTACAGCCGGTATTGATCGGGCGTCAGGCTCTTGCGGATGCTGTCGGGGTCGAGCGCCGGGTCAGAGGGGCGGATGGCCTCGTGCGCGTCCTGCGCGCCCTTTTTGGTCTTGAACACGCGGGCCTTGGCGGGGCGGTACGAATCGCCGAAGCGCCCGCCGATATACGCGCGCGCCTGCGCCAGCGCCTCGTCGGAAATGCGCAGCGAGTCGGTACGCATATAGGTGATGAGACCGGTCAGGCCCATGCCGTCAATCTCGACGCCCTCGTAAAGCTCCTGCGCCACCGACATGGTGCGCCGCGCCGTCATGGACAGCTTGCGGCTGGACTCCTGCTGCAGGGTGGAGGTGATGAAGGGCGGGGCGGGCTGGCGTTTTTTCTTGGCCTTTTTGACCGTTCGGACGGTGTAGGTTCCGCCGTCGATGGCGCGCAGCACGGCCGACGTTTCCGCTTCGTTGTGCAGCTCCTGCTTGCCCGCCTGATTGCCGTAAAAGCGCGAGACAAAGCGCTTGCCGTCCGATGCAAGGGTGACGTCAATGCTCCAGTATTCCTCGGGCTTGAAGCCGCGGATCTCCCGCTCGCGATCGACGACAAGGCGGGTGACGACCGACTGCACACGTCCGGCCGACAGGCCGGAGCGCACCTTGCGCCACAAAAAGGGCGACAGCTTGTAGCCGACGATGCGGTCCAGAATACGCCGGGCCTGCTGGGCGTCGACCAGGTTCATGTCCAGATCGCGCGGCGCGGCGACGGCCTCGG
>CAKUPI010000243.1 GCA_934675045.1 uncultured Eubacteriales bacterium | reverse complement strand
GAGCGCATACTGCGCATAGGCCTTGGGCATCTGGTTGAAAACGACATTTTCGGCATCGTCCGCGTCGGCATGCGGCATGGCGCGCCACACCTCGTCGCTGGTGAAGGCCAGAATCGGGGCCAGCATGCGGACCATAGCGTCCAAAATGAGGAAGAGCGCCGTCTGCGCGCTGCGACGCAGCGTGCCGTTCTTCTCCTCGCAGTAGAGACGATCCTTGATAACGTCAAGGTAGAAGTTGGACATGTCGACCACGCAGAAGTTGTAAATGGCGTGGTATACGATGTGGTATTCGTAATCCTCGTACCCGCGCATCACCTTTTCAATGAGCTGATTCAGGCGGGAAATGGCCCAGCGGTCGAGCGGCTGCATGTCGGCCGGAGCCACCAGACGGTTGGGGTCGAAGCCGTCGAGGTTGCCCAGCATGTAGCGGCAGGTATTACGGATTTTCAGATAGGCCTGCGAAAGCTGCTTGAAAATGGCGTCGGAAACGCGCACGTCAACGCGGTAATCGCTCGACGCCACCCACAGGCGCAGCAGATCGGCGCCGAACTGCTTGATGACGACCTCGGGCGCAACGGAGTTGCCCAGCGATTTGTGCATGGCCTTGCCCTCGCCGTCGACAACCCAGCCGTGCGTCAGCACCGTTTTGTACGGCGCGCCCTGTCCCTTGGCCGCGACCGCCGTCAGCAGCGAGGACTGGAACCAGCCGCGGTACTGGTCGGCGCCTTCCAGATAAAGGTCGGCGGGCCATTCGTCGGCGTTGTCCTTTTCGAGCGAGGCAATGTGCGTCGAACCGGAGTCAAACCAGCCGTCCAGCGTGTCCTGCTCTTTGGTAAAGTGCTTTCCTCCGCAGTGCGGGCAGACAAAGCCTTCGGGCAGAATGTCGGCGGCTTCTTTTTCGTACCAGGCGTTCGAGCCCTCGGCGCCGAACAGCGCGGAAACGCTGGCAATGGTTTCGTCGGTGCAGATGGGCTTTCCGCACTCCTCGCAGTAGAACACCGGAATGGGCAGGCCCCAGTGGCGCTGGCGGGAGATGCACCAGTCGGCGCGCTCGCGGATCATGCTGACTATGCGCTCCTCGCCCCATGCCGGCAGCCAGGTCACCTTGCGGCAGGCGTCAACCGCCGCGTCCTTGAAGGCCTCGACCGAGCAGAACCACTGCGGCGTGGCGCGGAACACGATGGGCTGCTTGCAGCGCCAGCAGTGCGGGTAAGTATGCTGAATGGTTTCTTTGGCAAAGAGCGCGCCGGTCTCGGCCAGGTCGGCCAGAATGGCGGTGTTGGACTCGTCGGTTGTCATGCCGGCGAACTTTCCGGCGTCCGCCGTCTGGCGCCCGCGATCGTCGACCGGCACCAGAATAGGCAGGTTGTAGGCGCGGCCGGTCATGTAGTCCTCGACGCCGAAGCCGGGCGCGGTGTGGACGCAGCCGGTGCCACTGTCCATCGTGACATACTCGGCCAGAACCACCAGGCTGTCACGGTCAAGGAAGGGGTGCTGCGCCGTCAGGTATTCCAGCTCTTTGCCGTCGAAGCGCGCGATGATTTCATACTGTTCGACATGGCCCATCTGCATGGTCTTTTCAAGCAGCGCTTCCGCGACGATATAGCATTCGCCGTTTTCGGCCTTGACCAGCACATAGCTCTCGCGCGGGTGCAGGGCTATGGCAAGGTTGCCGGGCAGGGTCCAGGTCGTCGTGGTCCAGATGATGAAATAGGTGCGGCTCAGGTCGCACAGGGCGCTCAGCTTGCCCTTGTCGTCCTTGACGCGGAATTTGACGTAAATGGACTCGCAGGGGTCCTCCTGATACTCGATTTCGGCCTCGGCCAGCGCCGTCTCGTCATGCGCGCACCAGTAAACGGGCTTCAGTCCCTTGTAGATGTAGCCCTTTTTGTACATCTCGCCAAAGACCTTGACTTCTTC
>CAKUPI010000242.1 GCA_934675045.1 uncultured Eubacteriales bacterium | reverse complement strand
GAAAGCCCGCCGTCGGCAGAAAAGCCCGCCGTCGGCAGAAAAGCCCGCCGTCGGCAGAAAACCCGCCGCCGGCACACAAAAACGGGAGAAGAGCACGGCTCTTCTCCCGTTTTACGGCGCGGGGCTGTTATTTTACATATTCCGCGTAAATGTCGCGCGAGATGTCGGCCAGCAGAGCGTCGCTCATGTTGCCGTTGGCGTTTCGGTTATACTCCTCTTCGCTGGCCAGGTTGCCGTTATAGAAAAGGGTGAGGATGTAGTCGCCCTTGGGGGAATAGACGATGCCGCAGTCGTTGGCGACGCGATCGATGGTGCCGGTCTTGTGGGCGACCTCGACGTTGCCGGGCAGGAACTTGGGAATACGGGAATTGGTCTGGCACTGCTTCATGATGTTGAGCATCTCGTCGCAGACCCAGGGGGTAAAGAGCTTTTTCTCGTAGATGAGGCGGAAGATCTTCATCATGTCGTTGGGGCTGGTCGAGTCGTTTTCGGGGGTTTGGCACAGATAGGCGGGGGTGTTGCGGAAGGACTGGTTGAAGCTTTCAGAGAAGGTGTCCTCGCTCTCAGACTGATAGTAGAGGGCTATTAGCTTTTTGCAGGGATAATCGCACTTGGTGTTGGTCAGCCCGAGCGGGTCGAGGACGTGCTTTTTGATGTTGTCGCGGCCGACAAAGTCAAACAGGAAGTCGGTGGCCGTGTTGTCGGAAATGATCATCATCAGGGTGGCGTAATCCTGCAGCGTGGGGTTGAGGCCGGCCTGCAAATTGTAGAAAACACCGCTGCCGATGCTCTTGATTTCGTCGGTCAGAAGATGGCGGTCGCTCATTTTGAACTTGCCCTCCTGCGCCTGACGGAACAGCTCGGCGAGGACGTAGACCTTGAAGGTGCTGGCCGAGGGGAACTCGGTATCGCCCATCAGCGAGAAGCTTTCGCCGGTTTTCAGGTCGGTGAACCCGACGCCCAGATTTCCGGTGACCGAGTCGCGGTATTTTTCGGCAATGGCGCGAATGCTGTCAATTTTCATACGTTGCATCTCCTTTTTCACTCTCTGAACATTCAAGGGCCGCAGGCGCTGCATGGGCCGACTTTATTCTATCATCGGAAGGGGCAAAAGTAAACAAAAAAAGCGCGCCCGGGCTCCGGCTTCTGCTGCAAAAGGCCGAAAGCCCCGCGCCCGGACGGAAACGGCACGCCGCCGGGGCGTGCCGCATCTGCCGGTTACTGCTGATCGATGGACATGGCGGTGAAGAGCGAATGGTAATACCCTTTTTGATCCATCAGCTCTTCGTGGGTGCCGCGCTCGATGATTTTGCCGTCGCGCACGACCAGAATGAGGTCGGCGTGGCGGATGGTGGAAAGCCGGTGCGCGATGAGGAAGGAGGTACGGCCGGTCAGCACATGGCTGATGGCGTTTTGAATGAGCTGCTCGGTCTCGGTGTCGATGCTCGAGGTGGCCTCGTCCAGCACGAAGATGGGCGGGTCGGCCAGCATGGCGCGCGCAAACGAGATCAGCTGCTTTTCGCCGGTCGAAAGGCGGTTGCCTCCCTCACCGACATCGGTCTGGTACCCCTTTTCCAGCTTTTGCACGACGCCGTCGGCCGAAACCAGCCGGGCCGCGGCGTAAACCTCCTCGTCGGTGGCGTCCAGCCGCCCGTAGCGGATGTTGTCCATGACGGTTCCCGAAAAGAGATGGGGCGATTGCAGGACATAGCCGAGCGACGAATGCAGCCACAGCTGGCTGCGCTCGCGCACGTCGCGCCCGTCGATGAGCACGCGGCCGCGCGTCGGCTCAAAAAAGCGGCAGGCCAGATTGACCAGCGTCGATTTTCCGGCGCCCGTCTCGCCGACAATGGCGACATTCTGTCCGGCGGGGATTCTCAGGCAGAAGTCCTCGAGAATGTACTCGTCGCCGTCGGGGTATTTGAACCAGACG
>CAKUPI010000241.1 GCA_934675045.1 uncultured Eubacteriales bacterium | reverse complement strand
AGCTGGAGTATTTCTATCCGACCGACGTGCTGGTCACGGGCTACGACATCATCTTTTTCTGGGTGGCCCGCATGATCTTCTCGGGCATGGAGCAGATGGGCGAGCGCCCCTTTAAGACGGTCTATATCCACGGTCTGGTGCGCGACGCGCAGGGCCGCAAAATGTCCAAGAGCCTCGGCAACGGCATCGACCCGCTGGAGATCATCGAGAGGTACGGCGCCGACGCGCTGCGCTTTACCCTCATCACGGGCAACAGCCCCGGCAACGACACCCGCTTTTCGGTGGAAAAGGTGGAGAGCAACCGCAACTTCTGCAACAAAATCTGGAATGCGTCGCGCTTTGTGCTCATGAACCTGACGGTGCCCGATTTTACCCTGCCGCAGCAGCTCAAGCTGGAGGACAAGTGGATTCTGCACCGCTACAACGAGCTGGTGCGCGAGGTGACGGACAACCTCGACCGCTACGAGCTGGGCGTCGCAGCCGACAAGCTGTACAGCTTTATGTGGGACAGCTTCTGCGACTGGTATATCGAGCTGTGCAAGCCCCGTCTGGGCGAAAACGCCGACGCGCAGGCCTCGGAGCAGGCGCAGCGCGTGCTCGGTCACGTGCTGACCGGCGTGATGCAGCTGCTGCACCCCTTTATGCCGTACATCACCGAGCAGGTGTGGCAGGGGCTTAAGGGCGCCGGCAGCTCCATCATGGTGTCGCAGTGGCCGGTGTATGACGAGAAGCTGAGCTTTGCCGCGCAGGCGGAGGACATGGAGGGCATGATGGAGGTCATTCGCGCCATCCGCGCCCGCCGTGCCGAAATGAACGTGCCCCCCACCCGCCGCGCCGAGCTTATCGTCGTGACCGCCAAGGCCGGTTTGTACCGCGATGCCGAGCCGCTGCTCAAAAAGCTGGCCTATGCATCCGCCATCACGGTGCAGGAGAACGCGCCCGCCGACACGGCCGGCATGGTGTCGGTCGTCGCCGGAACGGCGCGGGTGTATATGCCCATGAGCGATCTGGTCGACAGGGAAAAGGAGCTTCAGCGCCTGCAAAAGGAGCTGGACAACACGCTGGGACAGATTGCGCGCATCGACCAGAAGCTGCAAAACGAGAGCTTTGTCCAAAAAGCGCCGCAAAAGGTGGTCGACGGCGAGCGTGAACGCCGTCAGAAGCTGTGTGAGCTGCAGGCCAAGCTGGAAGAGAGCCTGCGCCAGCTGTAAAGGAGAGCTTATGAAATATTCGGAAGCGCTTGCTATCATTCATACGGCAACCCGTCTCGGGTCGCAGCTGGGGCTGGAGCGCATCCGCCGCTTGTGCGGCCTGCTGGGGCGGCCGCAGGACAAGCTGCGCTTTGTCCATGTCGCCGGCACCAACGGCAAGGGCAGCACGGTCGCCATGACGGCCGCCGTGCTGCAAAAGGCGGGCTATAAAACCGGCATGTTCATCTCGCCCTTTGTCGTCGACTTCCGGGAGCGCATGCAGATCAACGGACAGATGATCCCCGAGCAGGAGCTGGCCGACGAGCTGGAGGGCATGCTGCCGCACATCGAACGGATGAAAAGCGAGGGGCAGGAGCCGACCGAGTTCGAAATTGTCACGGCGCTGGCCCTGAGCTGGTTTGCGCGCCGCGCGTGCGACGTCGTCGTGTTTGAGGTCGGCCTCGGCGGCCGGTTTGACAGCACCAACGTCATCGACGCGCCGGCCTGCGCCGCCATTTTGTCCATTTCCCTCGACCACACCAACCTCCTTGGCAGCACCACGGGCGAAATCGCCGCGGAAAAGTGCGGCATTCTGAAGCGGGGGAGCCGCGCCGCCATCTATCCGCTGCTGCCCGACGACGCCCGCGCCGTCGTCGAGCGCACCTGCGCGGAAAAGGGGATTGTTCCCAACACCCCCGACCTTGCGCAGCTTCAGGTGCTGGAAAGCGGCTTCGACGGCTCGCGCATCCGCTACAAGGGCGAGGAATACCG
>CAKUPI010000240.1 GCA_934675045.1 uncultured Eubacteriales bacterium | reverse complement strand
GATGAAGACCCACATGCTGACCTATTTTACCGGCGCCGTCAAAAACCTGTACGGCACGGTGCCGGGGCTGACCAAGGCGTCCTATCATTCGCGCATGCCCGGCCAGCAGGAGTTTTGCCGTATGCTGGCCGACCTGTGCCGGTGCGTCGGCCCCGACCTGTCCATCATCGACGGCATTGAGGGCATGGACGGCCGCGGCCCCTCGGGCGGGCGCGTGCGCCGGGCGGGCGTACTGCTGGCGTCGGAAAACCCGTTTGCCGCCGATTTGGCGGCCATGTACCTCTGCGGTCTGCGCCCGGAGCGTGCGCCGATACACTGCTTTGCCGCGGCGCAGGGGTGGACGCCCGACGACCCGGCCAAGCTGGAGTGGCTCGGCGACCCGGTGGCGCCGCTTGCCGAGCCGTTTATTCCCGCGGCGGGCAAAAACCGGCGCTGCGAAAGCGTGATCAACCGCCTGCCCGGCCCGGTGCGGCAGCCGCTGCGCAGGGTGCTGGTGGCGGCGCCGCAGGTCACGCAGCGCTGCATCGGGTGCGGCAAATGCGCCCGCGCCTGTCCGGCACATGCCATTGTCATTCGGGGCGGACGCGCAGAGGTGAGGAAGCGGCAGTGCATCCGCTGCTATTGCTGCCACGAGCTGTGCCCGGTCCGCGCCGTTCGGATATAGGAGGAAGTATGCAAACCTTTTCGGCCAACGCCTATGCGAAAATCAACCTGACGCTCGACGTCACCGGGCGGCGGGAGGACGGATACCATACCATAGAAACGGTCATGCACACCGTGTCGCTGTGCGACCGGGTGCTCATCCGGCGGTCGTGCAGCGGACGGGTCACGCTGGGATGCAACCTGCCGTATCTGCCGCGCGACGGCCGCAATCTGGCGGTGCGGGCGGCCGAAGCCTTTTTCCGCACAGCCGGCCTCGAAAACCCGGGGCTGGAAATCCACATCAGAAAAAACATTCCCGTCGGGGCGGGAATGGCGGGCGGCAGCACCGACGCCGCCGCGGTTCTGCGCCTGCTCGGCCGGATGTACAAAAACGCCGTGCCGCGCGAAACCATGTACGAACTGGCGCTGGAGCTGGGGGCCGACGTGCCCTTTTGCATGCAGGGCGGCGCGGCGCTGGCCCTCGGCATCGGCGAGCGGCTGAAGCCGGCCGACCCGCTGCCCGACTGTCACCTTGTCATCTGCAAGCCGCCGGTCTCGGTGTCGACGCAAAAGGCCTATGCCCTGCTGGACCAAAGCCGGCAGCTGCTTCATCCCCCGGCGCAGCCCGTTCTGGACGCTTTGCAGCGGGGTGATTTGCGGGCGGTCTGCGCCGGGCTGGGAAACAGCTTTCAGGGGCCGATCGAGGCGGAAAAGCCCGTGATTGGCGTCATTCGCGCCGAGCTGCTGCGGCTCGGTGCGCTGGGCGCGCTGATGAGCGGCTCGGGCTCGGCCGTTTTCGGCGTTTTTGCCGGGGAAGAGCCGGCGCAGGCCGCCGCCGCCGCCCTGAAGCGGCGTTACCGCGATACCTTTCTGGCCCGGCCCGTGGCAAGGGTGTAAAAAACTGTATAAAAACAAAAACACCTGTCTACAATGGAAGCATTCCATGAAGGCAGGTGTTTTATGATGCGATGGGAACGGTTCAAAAAAAGCGTGCGCGGCGCGCGGCCGGAGCTGGCGCTGCTGTGCGGGCTGCTGTTGGCCCTGTGCGTCTGTCTGGCCCCGGTGCGCGCGCAGGAGGGGCTGGCGGACAAGCTGACGCGGCTGCACGTCGTCGCCAACTCCGACTCGGCCGCCGACCAGAGTCTGAAGCTCAGGGTGCGCGACCGGATTTTGCGGGAAGCGGGCTATCAATCCGGCTGCTTTGAAGGCCGCGTGGACGACGCTTTGCTGCGGCGGCTGCAAAGGGCGGCGCAGGCGGAGGTGTCGGCGCGGGGATACGGCTACCCGGTGACCGTCACGCGGGAGAAGATGTTCTTTGACACCCGGCGCTACGACGGC
>CAKUPI010000239.1 GCA_934675045.1 uncultured Eubacteriales bacterium | reverse complement strand
GGGTATTACGACGCCGTTCGCGTTGTCATCGGCGAGGGGAAAGGCAAAAACTGGTGGTGCGTGCTGTTCCCGCCGCTGTGCCTCGGCGCGGCCGGGCAGGACATCACGCAGGCGGCGCGCGGCGCCGGTCTGACAGAGGACGAGATTGCGCTCATCCGCGAGGACGGCACCGGGTATGTCGTGCGCTTCAAGCTGATGGAGGCGTGGGGCAGCCTGCGGCACTGGCTTGATCGGTAGGCTCAGCCCAGCACCCTTTCAAAAACGCGCATCAGGTTGCCGCCCAGAGCGGCGAGCAGCTCTTCCTCATCAAAACCTTCCCGGATAAGCGCCTCGACCAGCTGCTCCAGCCCGCCGTGGGAGGGGATGATGTCGAAGACGTCGCGGAAGGCCTCCTGCTGCATGGTGCTCGAAGTGAGGCGATCGCACTGGTCGAGGCCGATGCCGAGAATGCCCGCGCCGGCCAGCTTCTTTTCATAGGCCATGTGCGCGGCAAGGGAGTCGACCGTGGCGCCGCGCGGATCGCTGAAGCGGGCGACCAGGCTGGCGCCGTTGATGCCGATGACGCCGCCCAGCTTGCCGATGGCGGCAATCTGCTCGTCGGACAGGTTGCGCGGCGTGTCGGACAGGGCGCGGGCGCACGAGTGGGTGGCGATGACGGGCTGCCGGGAAAGCGAGACGACATCCCAGAAGGTCTTTTCGTTGGAGTGGGAAAGGTCGATGATCATACCGAGCTGCTGGGCGTATTCGACGAGCGCGCGGCCACCCTCGGTCAGGCCGTAGCCCTGATAGTCAAAGTCGAAGAAGCGGCTGCCGTCGGCCGCCCAGTTGGAGCGGCTCCAGCAAAGGCCGAGGATGCGCACGCCCAGCGCGTAAAAGGCGCGCAGCAGCGCGGGGTCGGCGTTTAGCGGTTCGGCGCCCTCAAAGGCCAGCATGATGGCCAGCTTGCCCTGCCGTTTGGCTTCGAGAATCTCCCTGGCGCAGGTGGCCAGCACAAACCGGCCGCCGCAGGCGTCAAGCTCCTCGTAAAAGGCGGCAATCTGCGCCATGGCCTTTTTCAGGCCCAGCTCGGGCAGCAGATCGGAATCGATAAAGATGGAAGAGACGATGACGTCGACCTGCCCGGCCCGGAAGGACTCCATATAATCTTCCAGAATGACGTTTTTGCGGCCCTGGCGGTGCTTGATTTCCAGATCGGGCAGCAGGTCGAGATGGGCGTCGATGACGATGGCGCGGGCGAGGATTTCCTTTGCGGTTTTCATAGAGCAGAGCCTCCCAAAAAGAAAAAAATAAAAAAGGGTGAAAAAGGTGTTGACAAAAGGGGAAAAAGCAGGTATACTAACAAAGCTGTCTCACCGAGGCGGCCACAACCGAGAGCTTTCGAAGCCATCATAGCAGATGAAGCCGGAGAGAGCAAGAAAAACTTTGGAAAAGATTTTGAAAAAAGTTCTTGACAAAGCAAACCGGATGTGATATTCTAATAAAGCTCCGCCGATGAGGGCAGTCAAGTCAAGCGGCCTGATGATGAGTCAGATGAAGCGGAAGGGTATCGGCAAAAGCACTTTGTAAATTAAACAACACCAAGCAAGACAAGGAACCCGAAATTAATTTGAGTTGGAAAGTATTTTCCAAGACTCGTAAATGAAGCCAAGCAAAAGGCTCTAAAAAGATTTTGGGCATCTTGAAAGAGATGTTTAAGATACCATTTTTAGAGAGTTTGATCCTGGCTCAGGATGAACGCTGGCGGCGTGTCTAACACATGCAAGTCGAACGGAGTACCCTGAAACGAGGCTTCGGCCAAGCGGAAGGACTACTTAGTGGCGGACGGGTGAGTAACGCGTGAGCAACCTGCCTTTCAGAGGGGGATAACGGCTGGAAACGGCCGCTAATACCGCATAACATATACTGGTCGCATGGCTGGTATATCAAAGATTTATCGCTGAAAGATGGCCTCGCGTCTGATTAGCTAGTTGGTGAGGTAACGGCCCACCAAGGCG
>CAKUPI010000238.1 GCA_934675045.1 uncultured Eubacteriales bacterium | reverse complement strand
GAGCAGGAGCGCCTGAGCGACTTTATCACCCTGCGCGAGCGCGTCGGGCACGCGCCGATTTCCTTTGAAAGCGAAGAGGCCGTCGTCATCACCGAAAAGCTGTCGGACCGGCTGGGCGCGCGCCCGGGCGACACCATCGAGCTGGAGGACGCCGACGGGAACCGCGCCGCGGTGACCGTGACCGGCGTGACCGAAAACTACGTGCAGGGCTATGTCTACATGACCGGCAAGGTTTACCAAAAAGCCTTCGGCGCCGCGCCGGAGTACACCTCGGTGCTGGCCGTTGCCGGGGCCGAAACCGCAGAGGAGCGCGACGCGCTGGCCACCCGGCTGCTCGGCGTGAAAAACATCGCCGGCGTGCAGTTTACCGACACGGTGCGCGAGAGCTTTTCCGACATGCTCAAGAGCATCAACACCATTGTCGGCGTCATCATTCTGTCGGCCGCCGTGCTGGCCGTGGTCGTGCTGTACAACCTGACCAACATCAACATCGCCGAGCGCGAAAAGGAGCTGGCCACCATCAAGGTACTCGGCTTTTACCGGCAGGAGGTGGCCGGCTACATCTTCCGCGAGACCAACCTGCTGGCCCTGATAGGCACGCTGTGCGGCCTGTGGCTGGGAATCTACCTGCACGCCTTTGTCGTGCAGACGGCCGAGGTGGACATGGTCATGTTCGGCCGGGAGATCTCCGCGCAGATCTTTATCCTTTCGGCCATGCTGACCATGCTGTTCGCCTTTTTCGTCAACCTTGTCATGCGCCGCCCGCTCGACCGGATCAACATGGTCGAGTCGCTCAAGGCGCCCGAATAAAAGGAGCGCCGGCTGTGGAAAACCAAAGACCCGGCGCCGTCGCCCGCGCCGTGACCCGCGCGGTGCTGTCCCGCGCGGCGGGCAGCGTCCTTCTGCTGGCGCTGTCGGCCCCCTGCTGCCTGTGGGCGGCGCTGCGCGCCCTTGAGCGGGGAATGCCCGAGCTGTGGAGCGCGGCGCCCATGGCCGGCTTTGTGCCGCTGGCCGCGTCGGTCTGGCTCCGGGGGCGCGCCCGCTGGGCGCTGGCCCTGCCGGCGGCGGGCATTTTGGCGGCGGTATACCTGATATTGCGGTAAAAAACACCCGTGAGCGCGGCTCACGGGTGTTTTTTTGCGTGCGGAGGGGGGATTTAGTGCTTTTGCAGGTGGAAGCAGACCTCTTTTTTGCCGACGACGGTGCCGGCGTGGTTGTAGATGTTCAGGTCGAGGTACTTCTGCATGTTTTCTTCGGCCTCGGCGGAGGTGATGACGCCGATTTCCTCCAGAATGCGCAAAACGACAAGGGGGACAAACTCGGAGCAGCCGTCCTCGAGCTTGAGGGCCACGCCGATGCCCTTGTCCTTGATGCCGATGCCGTAGAAGGAGGCGGCGCCCGACTTGGAGAAGAGGCGGTCGCCGAAGGCGCGCATCAGGTCGGTGCACAGGCGGTTGGTGCCGGCCACCATTTCGGGGTAGGCCGTCATGGCGGCGGTGATGCGGGCAATGGCGGCGGCGCGCTTTTCGGGGAAGAGGGAGGGCTGGGACATGCGGGCGTAGCCCTGCGCCAGTTTGTGAAGCGGCATGGCGTGCACCGGCACGCCGCAGCCGTCGATGGCGGTGATGATCTTCTCCTCGGGGTAGTCGCACAGGTCGGCCATAATGCCCATGATGCGCTTTTGCACGGGGTGCTCGGGGCGCGGATAGGTGGCCAGGTCCTCGCCGTAGATGCGGGCCGTCAGCAGCATGCCCGAGTGCTTGCCCGAGCAGTCGCAGTGGACGGCGTCGGGCGGCAGGCCGCGCGACTTCATGTCGAGCGCCGCCTTGGGGTCGATGGGGTAGGCGCCGCCGCACAGAAGATAAGACTCGTCCAGCCCGGCCTTTTTCAGAATGGCGCGCACCGCCTCCACGTGGAAATCCTCGCCGTTGTGCGAGGCGCACATGAGCGCCAGCTCGCGCTCGGTGACGCCGTACTTTTCCAAAGCGCCGCTTTCGCAGACGGCGATGG
>CAKUPI010000237.1 GCA_934675045.1 uncultured Eubacteriales bacterium | reverse complement strand
GGTTCGAGTCCCTGAAGGCGCACCACTGAGTCGTCGGGCGCCTTGGCGCTTGCCAAGTCGCCCCAATCCGGCCCGTTGGTCAAGCGGTCAAGACGGCGGCCTCTCACGCCGCAAACGGGAGTTCGATTCTCCCACGGGTCACCATTGGCGATTCCGCGAAAGCGACAATTGCATAGAGTAGGTGTTGATTACAGCGAGGGTCCACCCGTTCCCATCTCGAACACGGAAGTTAAGCTCGTTTGTGCCGACAATACTTGGCTGGCGACGGCCCGGGAAGATAGGTAACGCCTACACAGAAAACCGATGGAAGCTTCCATCGGTTTTTTGGTATTCCGCCCCTTATTTTTTACCGTCGGGAGTTGAAAAACCATGAATCAGAAGGAAATACCGGTTGAAATCCGCGCCCTTGGCACCGAGGAGCTGGAGCAGGCTTTGCAGTTTGTCTGGGAGGTTTACGCGCGCACCGAGGCCCACGCGCGCAGCGACGAGGCCATTCAGGACTTTTTGAGCAAAATCGACTTTGAATATTCCGCCCTGCGCATGGGGGAGGGCCGGCTGCGCTTCTGGGGGGCGTTCAGCGAGGGAAAGCTGCTGGGCGTTTGCGCCTTCAGCGGCCTGAATCGGGTGCATCTGCTGTATGTCGACCCGCGCGCGCAGGGGCAGGGGCTGGCCACGCGCCTTTTGAAGCGCGCCGTTTTTGACAGCAAGCGCCACGACGACAACCTGCCGCGGATTATGGTGGAGGCCCCCGACACGGCGGTCGGATTTTTCGGCAAGCTGGGCTTTGTCCCTTTGGGCAGGCCGGAGGAGGACTGCGGCGTTTTGTATACCGTCATGGAGCTTCGGCCGGAGGCGTGACCGGAAAAGCGGCGGCCGAAACCGCCTTTTAAGGCG
Source organism: uncultured Eubacteriales bacterium (assembly GCA_934675045.1). Lineage (GTDB taxonomy): Bacteria > Bacillota > Clostridia > Oscillospirales > Butyricicoccaceae > Ventrousia. Next base: position 1,121 of record CAKUPI010000237.1, on the reverse strand, counting down.
CCGGAGACGGCGCTTTGCGCACGGATGAAGCGCCCGGCAAAGGTCTGAGAGCGCGCTTATGCGCCTGCCCCGTAAAGGATAGCCGGGGCGCGCCAAAGCGCAAAAAATCCCCGCCCTTTTTGCAAGGGGCGGGGTTTTTTGCAAGACGGCCTGCAAGGCTTTGGAAGAAGCCTGCGGGCCTTTTTTTAGTTCTTTTTGGCAGCAGGCGCGCGGCGCACCCTGGACACCTGCGCTGCCGGCTGGGGCGGGCTGAGAAAATCCCGGATTTCGTGCGCCATGGCGTCGGCCTGCGTCCAGTGCAGGTAATGGCCGCCCGGCAGGAGGATACAGCGGCCGTCGTTGACGGCGAGCGTCTGCTTCTGGTGCTCGGCGAGCCAGTCGAGCCGGGCGGACGCGGGCAGGGAGTCGATGGTGCCCTGCGCCACGAAATGGAGCAGGCGGCAGGTTTTGGGATAGCGCAGCCGCTGGGCCGAACGGCCGTTTTGCGTGATGCGGGCGCGCTCGTCGATGACGGCGCGGTTGAGGAGATTGCGGCCGGAAAGGCTCAGAACCTCCTTGCGGCGCGCCGGGTTGCCGCCGCAGAGGTTCCGCGTGCGCCGGGAGAGCCTGGGAAGGCGGAGGCAGAGCCGCAGCACGCCCGAGCGATTGAGCAGCGCCGAAAGCCAGCGGCAGCCGGCGCGGGCGCCGAGGGCCGGGTCCTCGACCTGCTCGGGGACGGCGGCGTCGTCGCCGATGACGGCCTCTACCTCGGCGGGGTAATGGGCGGCCCAGGAGAGCATGTAGAGTCCGGCGACGGAGTGGCCGATCAGCACATAGGGCGGCTTGAAGCCGGCCGCGGCCAGTCCCTCGCGGATTTCGGCGACGATGTTGCCCGCCGTGCGCGGCGCGGAGGTGCAGTCGGAATAGCCGTAGCCGAAGGGCTCGGGCACAACGCAGCGGAACTGCCCGCGCAGGCGCGCGATGAGGGGCATAAAGTCGATGGCGGGGCAGGGGGTGCCCAGACCGGGCAGAAAGACGAGGGTTTTGCCGCCCGTGATTTCGAGACAGTTGCCAAGGGTGTTGGAAACCACGGAGTTTTCGATTTTCAGATTCGAATAGTAGCTGCTGATGCCGAAGCCCTG
>CAKUPI010000236.1 GCA_934675045.1 uncultured Eubacteriales bacterium | reverse complement strand
TCCATAAAGGCCGCGTTGCGCTGCAGCTCCTTGATCATCTGCTCGTCTTCCTCGTTGGCCTTCACGCTGGAAACGCCGAAGGAGACGATCTCCATGCCGCGAAGATCCCGCCACTTGCCGGAAAGCTGCTCGTTCAGAGCGTCTGCCAGCTCCAGCGTATGGCCGGGGAGGGCGGAATAGCGGATGCCCATTTCGCTGATTTTGGCAAAAGCCGGCTGAAGCGCGGTGAGCAGCTCGGTTTTCATCTGCCCCGCGATGTTTTCGGTTCTGTAATCCTCGCTGACGTTGCCGCAGACGTTGGTGTAGAACAGCACCGGGTTGTTCAGCCGGATGCTGTATTCGCCGAAGCAGCGGATGCCGATGTCGAGGTCGATGCCCGCCCGCTGATCGACCACACGGAAGGGCACGGGGCTGGGGGTGCCGTACTTGTTGCCCGTCAGCTCCTTGGTGTTGAAGTAGTAAACGCGCTGATCCTTGGGGGCCTCACCGCCGAAGGTGAAGCGCTTGCCGATATTCTGGAATACGCTCTTGACGCTGCTTCCCAAATCGCCGGCGAAAACGCTGGGCTCGGTGGACATGTCATAGGTGTACTCGCCCGGCTCGGCGCACACGTCCACCACCTTGCCCTGCTCGACGATGAGCATGCACTGCCCGTCGGCAACGGCGATCATGCTGCCGTTGCTGATGATGTTGTCGTCGCCCCGCGTGTTGCTGGACCGGCCCGTGACCTTTTTCTGTCCCTTGACCGCCAGCACGTCTGCGGGAATGGCCTCGCAGTAGAAGTATTCCTTCCACTGGTCGGCCATCACGCCGCCAGCCGCACCCAATGCCGCTTTAATCAGTCCCATAGTGCTTCTCTCCTTTTTCTCTCGTGTTTGTCTCGCTTTGCGCGTTTTCTTTTTCTCCGCTGCCGAAGCGGCCCGTGTTACCCCACCTCGGTCAGGAAGGTATAGCCGGTCACGGCAAACGGCGCCCTGTCCGTCAGGGGCCAGGTGAACCAGAAATCGTCCCAGGGGCGCTTCATCATCAGGCACAGCCGCGGCGTGCCCTCCGGAATGTCGAGGGCGAACCACTGCGGCTCGTCAAAGCGGATCGTGCCCTCGTACACCACTTCGGCGGTCAGCCATTCCCGCAGAGTGCCGTCGGCGTTCCAGTCCGGCTTTCCGGTGCAGAGCTGAATGTCCGAATCGTACCAGCGCCCCACCAGCAGCAGCCGGTTTTTCCCGCCCGGCTCCAGCGCGGTGACGGGCAGGGCTGCAAGCGGCTCCGCGACCTCGGAACCCGGGTCGCGCCAGTAGAAGATCAGGGACTTTTCCGGGTCGTCCGAGACCGCTTCCCGCAAAGGCTCCGGCAGAAGGCCGTCGGAGCGCGTGCAGGTGACGGCCTGCGTTTCCGCCCCCTCTCCCCTCTCATGGTATTCCCGCAGGTGCAGGGTATTCCGGTCGGTCAGCGTGACCAAAAACCCGGCGTCGCCGTCCTCCTGAAAGAGGCGCACGCTCCAAAGCTCGTTGGAGCTCCCCCGCGCCAGCGGCTCCTTCATCAGCTGCGCCGACATCGACTTTTCCGTCCGGTATTCCGGCGCGTCCGTATCCAGAAGGGCCGCGTGATAGTAGTCTGCCATCAGCGTATGCCCGCCGTCCTCCCCGTCATCCCAGACGCTTTCGAGGTTCAGCAGCACGGCGGTGTTTTTCTCCCCGTCTGTCCGCCAGACCCCCACAAGGTCCGCCGCACACAGCTCCCCGCCGGGTGCGGGCCGCTCTGCCGGTTCAAAATGGAAGGTGCTGCCGAAGGGTGTCTCGAGCGTCACCGAACTGCCCTTTTCCATGCGGCCGTTCATGGTCATCTCGCCGCCGCCGGCGTCGCGGCCCATCAGCCGCAGGGCGTTGTCGGCGCCCAGCCACCACGTGCCGTCCAGCAGGCAGGAGCTGTACCCGAGGCCCAGCACCTCGCGGAACTGCGCCGTTCCGTCCGCGTTGAGGTAAAGGTCCGCCCACCATTTTTCCGTCGGCATGGTGCTGACCTCTGTGCGCCCGAAGGCGGA
>CAKUPI010000235.1 GCA_934675045.1 uncultured Eubacteriales bacterium | reverse complement strand
ATCCTGTGCAAGGAAGAGCTGGCCAAGCAGATTGACAAGGCCATCTTCCCCGGTACGCAGGGCGGCCCGCTGGAGCACATCATCGCCGCCAAGGCCGTTTGCCTGGGCGAGGCGCTCAAGCCCGAGTTCAAGGCCTATCAGGAGCAGGTCATCAAAAACGCCAAGGCCCTGTCCGAGGCTCTGGTGGCCGAAGGCTTCCGTCTGGTTTCCGGCGGCACCGACAACCACCTGATGCTGGTCGATCTGCGCAACTTCAACGTCACCGGCAAAGAGCTGCAGAACCGTCTGGATGAAGTCTACATCACCCTGAACAAGAACTCCATCCCCAACGACCCGGCCAGCCCGTTTGTCACCAGCGGTGTGCGCATCGGCACCCCCGCCGCCACCACCCGCGGCTTCAAGGAGCCCGAAATGAAGAAGATTGCCCAGTTCATCAAGTGGGCGGCCGTCGACTTCGAGGGCAAGGCCGACGCCATCCGCGCCGGCGTCACCGAGCTGTGCAAGCAGTACCCCCTGTACGAGTAAGCTTGACCGGCATTTGAGGACCGGAAAGGGGAGAGAGGATGACCAGGCTGTCCATTACGGCAGGCGGCTACCGCATGGTCGGTGTTTTGCTGGAAGAGAAAGCACCCCGCACCTGCGCCGTCTTTAAAGAGATGCTCCCTTTGAACAAGCAGGTCATTCACGTTCGCTGGAGCGGACAGGGCGTCTGGATCCCCTATGGCGATCTGCGCACCGGGCTGGAGTATGAAAACAACACCAGCCACCCGGCCAAAGGCGAAATGCTGTTTTATCCCGGCGGCGTCAGCGAAATGGAGCTCATTTTGTCCTATGGCCGCTGCCTGTTTTCCAGCACGTCGGGCCAGCTTTCCGGCAACCATTTTCTGACCATTGTCGAGGGGCTTGAGCATCTCGATAAGCTGGGGGAAAAAGTGCTGTGGGAAGGCGTGCAGGATATCTGCATTGACTATCTGCAAGAATAATCGGGAAAAGGCATGACGGCGTCATGCCTTTTCTCTTTGACGGGAATGGGCAAGAAAGCGGGGTGAAGCGCGGGAAATGGAGCAAAAGGTCAAGGCCGCAGCGGCGGCGCTGTGCGCCTTTTTCGCCATGGCGTTTGTGCAGGGCGTATGCACGTCGCTGCTGATGCCGATGTTCGGCTCTGACGGCACAGGCGCCGGGCGGGCGTTGGTGCTGGGAACGGCCGCCGTCATTCTGCTGGCGCTTATGGCGGCGGGCGGCAGAGCCTTTCCCCACTTTGCCCGGAGGCAGGAGCCGCTGCGCGGGGCTTTCGGCCCTGTGCCGCTGCTGTACTGCCTGGCGATGGGGGCTTCCGCCAACTTTACTTTGGGGGCAGGGCTGCCTCTGCTGCCGCTCGACGAGGCCTTTTTGGCGGACTATGCACAGGCCGTTCCGTTGGGAAAAGGCGCCGATTTGTGGCTGGAGCTGACGGTCTTTTGCCTGCTGGTTCCGGTGATGGAAGAGAGGCTGTTTCGGGGTGTGATTTTGGACTGCCTGCGCAGCGCATGGCCTGTGTGGGCGGCCGCCGGTCTGGAAAGCCTGCTGTTTGCGTGCGGACACGGTCAGCTTTTGTGGTTTGTGTACGCTTTTGCGATGGGCGGCGTGCTGACCCTGCTGCGGCTGAAGACCGGGTCGCTGCGCGCCTCCGTTGCGTTTCATGTGGGATTTAACGGCGCCAACTTTTTGCAGCCGCAGCTGTACGGCGCGCTCGGAGAGGGAAGAGGGGCGCTGTGCGGCGTGCTGACGGCCGGCGCCTTATGCTGCGCCTTGTCGGCCGTGCTGCTGTATAAAAACCGAAAGAAAAACTGAGCGCCGGAAGGCGCATGCAAAAAGAGGCAGTCCAATCGGACTGCCTCTTTTTTTTAGGATGATTGCTCGGTATGGCTGTTTTCCGGCTTCTTTCGCTCGGCATTGTTGTGGCGCTGTCCGCCGCGGCCGCCGCGGTGGCGCCGCCGCGGTGCGTTGGGGCGCTCCGGCTTGGCCTCGCGCTCAGCGCCCGGCGCCTGAGCTGCGGCCGCCGGTCTGGCCGGC
>CAKUPI010000234.1 GCA_934675045.1 uncultured Eubacteriales bacterium | reverse complement strand
TACCAGGACCTGTCCGGCGGCCACTGGTCGCGCAATTACGCCGAGTATCTGTGCACGCAGGGCATTTTCTCGCAGGACGTCAACTTTTACCCCGACCGCCCGGCGAGCAACCAGATGGCGGCCACCCTCATTTCCCGCTGGATGGGTCTGGACACCGCGCGGTATGCCGACGTCGTCCTTCCCTACGCCGACGCCGACTCCATCGCGGACTGGGCCCTGCCCCATGTCCGCGCCCTGTACGCCGAGGGCATTATGAAGGGCACCGTTTCCCACGGCGCCGCGCTCTTCCTGCCAAGCGCCGACACCACGCGCGCGCAGGTCATGACGGTCATCGGCCGCACCATCGAACGCGGCTATTCCTACACCGCCCCGGCCTTTGACGATTTTTCCGACGTGCCCTACTGGGCACAGGATCACGTCAGCCTGCTGAGCAGTCTGGGCATTGTCTCGGGCTTCGGCAGCACCAACAACGTCGCCCCGCTTGAAACCATCACCCGCGGCCAGCTGGCCTCACTGTTTTTCAAACTATACTGAAAAGTAAGGAGCAGAACAATATGGACGTAAAAGAACGGGCACTCAAAGCGCATGAGCAGTGGAAGGGCAAGGTAGAGGTCATCAACCGCTGCCCCATCCGGTCCTACGACGACATGACCATCGCCTACACCCCCGGCGTCGCCGAGCCCTGCCTGAAGATCAAGGAGGACCGCGATCTCTCGTACAAATACACCCGGCGCGGCAATCTGGTGGCCGTCGTCACCGACGGATCGGCCGTTTTAGGCCTGGGCGACATCGGCCCCGAGGCCGGAATGCCGGTCATGGAGGGCAAGTGCGCCCTTTTCAAGGCCTTTGCCGACGTCGACGCCTTCCCGCTGTGCATCCGCTCGCAGGACGTGGACGAAATCGTCCGCACCGTCGAGCTGCTGGCCGGGTCCTTCGGCGGCGTCAACCTTGAGGACATCGCCGCCCCCCGCTGCATCGAAATCGAGCGCCGTCTCAAGGAAAAATGCGACATTCCCATCTTCCACGACGACCAGCACGGCACCGCCATTGTCGTCTCGGCCGCCCTCATCAACGCCTGCAAGCTGACCGGCAAGGACATCGCCTCGCTGCGCATCGTCATCAGCGGCGCCGGCGCCGCCGCCCTTGCCATCGCCCGGCTTCTCCTGTCGCTCGGCACCTCTGACCTTGTGCTGTGCAACCGGCGCGGCCTTTTGTACGCGGGCAACCCCGACTTAAACCCCGAGCAGGCCAGCGTCGCCGCCCTGACCAACCCGCGCGGGCTGCGCGGCAGTCTGCGCGACGCCATGCCGGGCGCCGACGTGTTCATCGGCGTTTCCGGCCCCAACTGCCTGACGCGCGAGGACGTCGCCCTGATGGCCGACAAGTCCGTCGTCTTTGCCATGGCCAACCCCGTCCCCGAAATCTGGCCCGAGGAGGCCAAGGCGGGCGGCGCCTTCATCGTCGGCACCGGCCGCTCCGACTTCCCCAACCAGATCAACAACGTGCTGGCCTTCCCCGGCATTTTCCGCGGCGCCCTTGACGTGCGCGCCAGCACCATCAACGAGGAAATGAAGCTGGCCGCCGCCTACGCCATCGCCGGCCTTGTCGGCCCCGGCGAGCTTTCTGCCGAGTACATCATGCCCCCCGCCTTTGACCTTGAGGGACACAAAAAGGTGGCCGAGGCCGTGCGCCGGGCCGCCGTGGAGACGGGCGTTGCCCGCGCCGGACACTAATCGATCGACCGCGATACCGGAAGCCTCGAGGGCCTTATGGCCCCCGGGGCTTCGGCCGTTTCGCAGAGAGAGGAATCTTCCATGAAAATCATCATCATCGGCGACGGTAAGGTGGGCTACACCCTTACCGAGCAGCTTTCCAAAGAGGGGCACGACATCGTCGTCATCGACCAGAGCGCCAAGGCGCTTCAGCACTCGGTCAACGTGCTCGACGTCATCGGCATTCAGGGCAACGGCGCCTCTATCGACGTTTTGCGCGAGGCGGGCGCCGACCGCGCCGATCTGGTCATCGCCGCCACCTCGTCGGACGAGGTCAACCTTCTGGCCTGCATCATCGCCAAAACCATCGGCGCCGACCAC
>CAKUPI010000233.1 GCA_934675045.1 uncultured Eubacteriales bacterium | reverse complement strand
GGTCAGGGTGATGTCGGTACCCCCGACGGTAAAGGTCAGGCCGCTGCTGAAGCCGAGGGCCGACACCATGATGACGGCGGCGATGATGAGGTTGCGGGACTTGGTGAAGTCGACGTGGTTTTCTACGACGTTGCGCACGCCGATGGCCGAAATCATGCCGTACAGCATGAAGCTGACACCGCCGATGATGGCCGAGGGCATGGAGCCGATAACGGCCGAAACCTTGGGCACAAAGCTGAGGACGACGGCGTACAGGGCGGCGATGCGGATGACACGGGGATCGTACACGTGGCTCAGCTCGAGCACGCCGGTGTTTTCACCGTAGGTGGTGTTGGCCGGTCCGCCGACCAGCGCGGCCAGCGAGGTGGCAATGCCGTCGCCGATCAGGGTGCGGTGCAGGCCGGGATCCTCGATGAAGTTTTCCCCGACGGTGGCGGAAATGGCCGAGATGTCGCCGATGTGCTCCATCATGGTGGCCAGCGCAATGGGGGCCATGACCAGGATGGAGGTGATGTTGAACTTGCACAGTTCAAAGGGAGGCAGGCCCACCCAGTTTGCCGCGCTGACCGAGGCAAAGCTCAAAATGGCGCTGCCGTCGGCGTTGGTCATGCCGAGGGCGTTGAGAATCAGGGCGGCGGCGTAGGAGATGACAACGCCCATGAGGATGGGGATGATCTTGAACATTCCCTTGCCCCAGATGTTAAAGACGATGATGGTGGCCAGCGCAATCAGCGCGAGCAGCCAGTTGCTCGAAGCGTTGGTGATGGCCGTCGGCGCCAGGCTCAGCCCGATGCAGATGATGATGGGGCCGGTGACGACCGGGGGCAGAAAGCGCATCACCTTGCGCACGCCGATGGTTTTGATGACAAGGGCCAGCACCAGATACAAAACACCGGCCACCACAATGCCGCCGCAGGCATAGGGCAGCTTTTCGCCCATTGACATGCCGGCGAAAATGCCGGTGTCCAGCTTGGCGACCGTTTCAAAGCCGCCGAGGAAAGCGAAGGAAGAGCCCAAAAAGGCCGGCACCTTCAGCTTGGCGCTGAGGTGGAAGAACAAGGTGCCCAGACCGGCGCAGATCAGCGTCACCTGAACCGAAAGGCCCTGCCCTTCAAAATAGTTGTTGACCAGAATGGGCACCAGAATGGTGGCGCCAAACATGGCAAACATGTGCTGCAGGCCCAAAAGAAGCATCTTGGGCACTCCGAGTGTTCGCGCGTCGCGAATGGGTTGCGTTTGAGTGTTCATGTGTGTACCTCTCTGTTCTATAAGACTGAGTAACATCCTTTAGCATTATACCTTTCCCGGCCCATTCTTACAAGAAAAAATTTATTTTTCCTTTTTGTTGACGAAAAGCCGTTTTCACGCTAAAATCCTATATGGGCCTTGTCTTAAAAATTTCAACATGGCCGGGGGAAAAGGACCTCTTTCCGGGTTATTTTGCCGTTTTTCAGCCAATGCCCGCATTCTTTATTTTCAGGAGGCACTTATGGACAACGTCGTCATTTTACATCATCCGCTGATTCAGCATAAAATCTCCCTTCTCCGCAAAAAGGATACCGGCACCAACGAGTTCCGCCGGCTGACCGAGGAAATCGCCATGCTGATGGGCTACGAGGCGCTGCGCGACCTGCCGCTCGAGGATGTGGAGGTCGAAACCCCCATCGAAACCTGCATGACCCCGATGATCGCCGGCAAGAAAATGGCCGTTGTGCCCATTCTCCGCGCCGGTCTCGGCATGGTGGGCGGCCTTCTGGCCCTTGTCCCCTCGGCCAAAGTCGGCCATATCGGCCTGTACCGCGACCCGGTGACCACCGAGCCGCACGAGTACTACTGCAAGCTGCCCACCCCCATCGACGAGCGCACCATCGTCGTTCTGGACCCCATGCTGGCCACCGGCGGGTCGGCTGTCGCCGCCGTTGACTTCATCAAGGCGCACGGCGGCAACAAGATCAAGTTCATGTGCATCATCGCCGCCCCCGCCGGCCTGGAGCGCCTGCGCTCCGCGCACCCCGACATTCAGATTTACGTCGGCCACCTCGACCGCGCGCTCAACGAGCACGCCTATATCGTGCCCGGCCTGGGCGACGCGGGCG
>CAKUPI010000232.1 GCA_934675045.1 uncultured Eubacteriales bacterium | reverse complement strand
TTTTCTGTATCTTCTGGTCATAGTGTGTTTGACCTCTTGCTTTTTATGAATGAGGAGTCTCGTTATTTGTCCTGAAGGCAGGCCACGCCGGGAAGCTCGCGGCCCTCGAGGAACTCGAGGCTGGCGCCGCCGCCCGTCGAAATGTGGGTGACCTTGCCGGCAAAGCCCAGCTGCTCGATGGCGCTGGCGCTGTCGCCGCCGCCGATGATGGACACGGCCCCGGACTCGGCCACGGCGCGGGCCACGGCGCGGGTGCCCTCGGCAAAGGCGGGCAGCTCAAAAGCGCCCATCGGGCCGTTCCACACCACCGTCCTGGCGCCCGCCACAACGGCGGCGTACTTTTCGCGCGTTTCCGGCCCGATGTCAAAGCCTTCGAAGTCGTCGGGGATGCAGCCGGCCTTGACCACCATGCGCTCGGTGTCGTTGTCAAAGCTCCTGCCGCAGACGATGTCGACGGGCAGCAAAAGCTGTACGCCCTTGCTCTCCGCCTTTTCCATGACCGCCCTGACCATATCGAGCTTGCTCTCGTCGCACAGCGAGCGGCCGATGCTTCCGCCCTGCGCGCGGCTGAAGGTGTAGGACATTCCGCCGCCGATGAGGACGCTGTCGCACTTGTCGAGCAGGTTTTCAATCAGGGCCAGCTTGTCGGCCACCTTGGCGCCGCCCAGAATGGCGACAAAGGGGCGCTCGGGATTGGAAAGTGCGCCGCCCATCACGTCGATCTCGCGCTGCATCAAAAAGCCGGACACGGCGGGCAGAAAGCGGGCGACGCCGGCCGTCGAGGCGTGGGCGCGGTGCGCGGCGCCGAAGGCGTCGTTGACGTAAAGCTCGGCGAGCGAGGCCAGCTCGCGGCAGAAGCCCTCTTCGTTTTTCTCCTCTTCCGGCCTGAAGCGCAGGTTTTCCAGCAGCATGGCCTGTCCGGGCCGCAGTGCCGCCGCCAGCGCGCGGGCACTTTCGCCCGTTACGTCCTGCGCCAGCTCGACCGGCTGGCCGAGAAGCTGGCTCAGGCGCCCGGCAACCGGGCGCAGGGAATACTTGGGGTTGACCTCGCCCTTGGGACGGCCCAGATGGGAGCACAAAATGACAGCCGCGCCCTCTGCCAGCAGATAGCGGACGGTGGGAAGGGCGGCCGTAATGCGGGTATCGTCGGTGATGACGCCGTCTTTGAGGGGAACGTTGAAGTCGCAGCGCACAAGAACTTTCTTTCCGGCAACGGCGACGTCCGCCACCGATTTTTTGTTGAGGCTCATGGCACACAGCTCCTTAATGATATTGTAATGGTGGGGTGCGCTTTGCGGCCGCGCTCGGCATGCGCCGGCCTTCGCGGCCGGCCCGCAAATGCAACCTTGATGATTATATACCAGCTTGAGGGCAAAATCAAGCAAAACCGGCGTTTTTATGCCCGAAAAAATTCATAAGCGCGGCGGATTTTATCCCCGCCGAAGCGACAGATTACACAACGCCCGGCGCGCGCGCTACCGCAGCGCGGGAAAATCGAGCTGGCGCAGGGCCTCGTACACGACGACGGCCACCGAGTTGGAGAGGTTGAGGCTGCGCGCGTCCTCGCGCATGGGAATGCGCATGGCCCTGTCGTAGTCGGCGAAAATCATCTCCTCGGGCAGCCCCCGCGTCTCGCGGCCGAACATCAGGTAATCGCCGTCGCGAAAGGCAACGTCGCAATGCCGCTTTTTTGCCTTGGTGGTGGCCATCCACGGCCGCGCGCCGGGGTTTTTGCGGTAAAACTCCGCAAGGTTGGGGTAAACGGTCAAGTCGACCATGGGCCAGTAGTCCAGCCCGGCCCGGCGCACATGCTTTTCGTCGACGGAAAAGCCCATCGGCTCGATGAGATGCAAACGCGAGCGCGTCGCGGCGCAGGTGCGCGCAATATTGCCGGTGTTTTGGGGAATTTCCGGCTCTAAAAGAACGATGTTGAGCATTGTTATTCACCTCGCACCCTATCATACACGCATCGGCGGCGGCAGGCAAGGGGCGCGCCGACGCGCGCATGTCCTTTTACAAGAGACAAACATGGCCCTTTTGCGGCCTTTTGTCCGGCGAATCTGTCTTTTTACGCAGGACATAAACGCGGTTTTCCGC
>CAKUPI010000231.1 GCA_934675045.1 uncultured Eubacteriales bacterium | reverse complement strand
GCGATTTTTTCCGCACGGCTCCGTTCCGGGCGGCCTCTTTTCGCGCGATCCTGTCCCGCGCGGCGTGTTTCCCCACGGGCCAAGGCCCGGACGGCGGGGAGACCGCCGCTTTATTCTTGACGTATGTCATTTACCGTGCTATGCTATGCCACGGACGCTATACGCCGCCCGGATGCGCACGGTGCACCGGCCGTGCTTTTTCACCCTTCATCAACACCCAGACAAGGAGAGGATATCCATGAGCGATTCCTGCACGCACAACTGTGACTCCTGCGGCGAGGACTGCGCGTCGCGCCAAAGCCCGCAGAGCTTTCTCGAGCCGCAGAATGCCCATTCCGACATCAGGCGCGTCATTGCCGTCGTCAGCGGCAAGGGGGGCGTCGGCAAGAGCCTCGTCACCTCGATGCTGGCCGTACTGGCCCAGCGCCGCGGCCTCAAGGCCGCCGTTTTGGACGCCGACATCACCGGCCCCTCCATTCCCAAGGCCTTTGGCGTTCACACCCACGCCGTCGGCAGCGACGACGGCATTCTGCCCGTCGAATCGCCCACCGGCATTGAGATGATGTCGGTCAACCTGCTGCTGGAAAACGAAACCGACCCCGTCGTGTGGCGCGGGCCGGTCATCGCCGGAACGGTCAAGCAGTTCTGGAGCGACGTGCTCTGGGGCGACGTCGACGTCATGTTCATCGACTGCCCGCCGGGGACGGGCGACGTGCCGCTGACCGTTTTCCAGTCCATTCCCATCGACGGCATTGTCGTCGTCACCTCGCCGCAGGAGCTGGTCTCGATGATCGTCGGCAAGGCGGTCAAAATGGCCGAGCTGATGCATGTGCCGGTGCTCGGCGTTGTGGAGAACATGGCCTATTTCGAGTGCCCCGACTGCCACAAGCGGCACCCGATTTTCGGCGAAAGCCACATCGGCGACATCGCGCGCGCGCACGGCATTGAAACGGTGGCGCGCATGCCCATCAATCCCAAGCTGGCCGCCGCCGCCGACAAGGGGCTTTTGGAGCTTTTTGAGGGCGACTGGCTCGACGAGCTGGCCGGCGTTGTCTGCGGTGACAAATAAAAAAAGACCTCCTGTGCAGATTTTGCTTCTGCACAGGAGTTTTTTTGTCTGCCGTTTGCTGTAAGCGGGCGGTTTCGGCGGAAAAGGCCTTTTCCGGCCCGGCGGCGCTTTATTCCCACAGCCCTGTGGATAAATACCGGAAGGTGCTCTCCGGCACCAGCGGGCGCAGCTCGTCCCACCGCCGCTCCTTCCACAGCGCGCGCACGCGGGAGGCCGAAATGGCGGTGCCGCCCCGCTCGAGCCGGGGGATTTCGACGACCTCGACCCCCCGCGGCGGCAGAAGCTCCTTCATCAGCCGGTTGTAGGCCGCCGTGACGGGGCAGAATGGCTCGCGGCCGACAAAGCGGCGCGTCAGGTGCAGCGCGGGCGCAAAGTGATCGCAAAAAATGGTCAGGTCGAGCCTGCCGGCGGACTCTGCGGCGGAGGCCTGATCCTTGAGGAAGTAAGTGGGGAAGGTGACCGCGGAGATCAGGTAGTCGCTGGTCGGGTGCACCAGAACGTTTTTGAGGTCCTCGACCCCCCGGCGGGCCAGCGCAAGGCGCACCGCCGCCGGAACGGCGCTTTTGTCCTCGGACAGAATAAACAGATGCAGCGTGCCGCACTGCGACGCCGCGTACTCGATCAGCCGCCGGTGGCCAAGGGTAAAGGGGTTGCAGTTGGCGACGACGGCGCCGTGCACGCCGCCGTCCGGCCCGTGGTCGAGCGAGGCGATAAAGCCGTCGATGCCGCCCCGGACGTTTTCCATCAGCAGCATGTCCCCGGTCTGCGAGATGGGGAAAAAGCCGAACTCACGGAACATCCACGCATTTTTCGGCTTGGTAAACAGAAAGACATGCCGCACGCCCTTTTCAAAGGCGCGGGTACGCAGCGCCGTCATCACGGTGGCGGTCAGCCCCTCGCCGCGAAGCCTGTCGTCGACGGCGATGCACTTGAACACGCTGCCCGCCATCAGCCCGGCCGCCGCAATGTCGCCGTCGGCTAAGCGCAGGCAGACGGTGAACTCGCCCGGCTCGTACCGCAGCCCCTGCG
>CAKUPI010000230.1 GCA_934675045.1 uncultured Eubacteriales bacterium | reverse complement strand
GTGCACGGGGGCGCTGTATTTATGCCCGGTGTCAGATGGCATATTTTTGCAGAATGACGCGCGCGCTTTGCAGAAAAGCCCCCACAGAGCCGTCGTTGTACAGCACGGCGTCGCAGCGCGCGCGGTAAAACTCGTCGCCGGGCTGCGCGCGCAGGCGCTGGAGCGCCCGTTCGGGCGAGATGCCGTCGCGCAGGGCAATGCGTTCGACCGACTGCGCAAGGGGGGCCAGCACGGCGCAGGTGGCGGTGCAGACGCGGTCCAGCCCGCTTTCAAAAAGCAGGGGAACGTCGATGAGCACGGCCGCCGCGCCGGATTTTTCAAACCGGTCGATGCGGCTGACAATTTCGCGCAGCACAAAGGGGTGGGTGAGGGCGTTTAAGTCGCGGCGCGCCTGCTCGTCGCGGAACACCCGGTCGGCCAGCGCGCGGCGGTTTATGCCCGCGCGGCCCGCCTCGTCGGGAAACCGCCGGGCCAGCGCCGCCAGCATTTCGCCGTTTTGCGACAAAAGCCCGGCGTACACGCGGTCGGCGTCGATGACGGAAAAGCCCATGGCGGCGGCCTCGGCGGTCAGCAGGCTTTTGCCGCAGCCCGAGCGGCCGGTGACGCCGATGACGGGCCCGCCCACCCGCTCGCACTTAAAGCCGGCCGCCTTGTGCAGGCGGTTGCGCACGGCGGCGCCTTCGCCCCACGGGCGGCAGCCCTGGGCCAGAATGCGCGTGCAGGGCAGCGAGTCAAAGGCGCGCAGCGCCGAGAAAAGGGCGCGCCCCTGCGCGGCGACGTCGCAGCTTTGGCCGTAGCAGACGACGTTTTCGCAGGCGGAAAAGGAAGATTTGCAGTCGTCAAAGCACAAAACGCCGTCGCCGGGCTGCAAAAGGGAAGCAATGTGCGCCGCCGTGCGCGCCGGGGCGCCGTCGTACACCGTGACGGGCGCGCGGGGCGCGTAGTGGCGGTATTTCATCCCCGGGGCGCGGGGGCGCTCGCCGCTCTGCACGGCGCGGGTGACGGCGGAATCGACCTCGGTTTTGCCCAGCGCCGCTTCGATCATCTCAAGGGTGACGGCGCCCGGGCGCAGGATGCGGGGGCAGGGGCCGGTCAGATCGACCACCGTCGACTCGACACCGACCGAGCACGGCCCGCCGTCCAAAACGGCGTCGATTTTGCCGTCCATGTCCTCCAAAACGTCCTCGGCCGTCGTGGGGGAGGGCCGGCCGGAGGCGTTGGCCGACGGCGCGGCCAGCGGGACGCCCGCCTGCTCGATGACGGCGCGGGCCAGCGGGTGCGAGGGCATGCGCACACCCACCGTGTCCAGTCCGGCGCTGACGCAGGCGGGGACGGCGTCGGTTTTGGGCAGCACCATGGTCAAAGGCCCGGGCCAGAAGGCGCGGGCCAGCGTCAGCGCGCTTTCGGGCGTTTGCTTCCACAAAAGCGCAAGCTGCGAAAGGCTGCTGATGTGGACGATGAGGGGGTTGTCCGACGGCCGGCCCTTGGCGGCAAAAATGCGCGCCACGGCGCCCTCGTCGAGGGCCGAGGCGGCCAGGCCGTAAACCGTTTCGGTGGGGATGGCGACAACGCCGCCCGCCCGGAGTATCTCTCCGGCCCGGACGGCGCCCTGCGGGGTTGGCTGCAAGCGTTGTGTGTTCAAAAGGATCACCGCATTTTACCACAATAGTGTTTTTCGTAGTTGCGCATCGACTGCGCGATGATTTCGGCGGCCTCTTCGCGGCCCATGACGTCGCTCGGGGCCGTCTCTTTGTGCTCCAGGCTTTTGTAGACCTCGAAGAAGTTGATGATTTCGTTGGAGATGTGGGGCGGGAGCTGGGTGATGTCCTGATAGAAGTTCCAGGTCGGGTCGCCGACGGGAATGGCGATGATTTTGTCGTCGGTTTCGCCGCCGTCGGTCATGCGCACGGCGCCGATGGGGTAACATTCCACCATGATCATGGGGTCGAGCGCCTCGGAGCACAGCACCAGCACGTCCATGGGGTCCTGATCGTCGGCGTAGGTGCGGGGAATGAAGCCGTAGTTGGCGGGGTAATGGGTCGAGGTGTACAGAATGCGGTCAAGGCGCAAAATGCCGGTTTTCTTGTCCAGCTCGTACTTCTTTTTGCTGCCGGCCGCAATTTCAATGACGGCCATAAACTTCTGCGGAGAGATAAAGGTCGGGTCCAC
>CAKUPI010000229.1 GCA_934675045.1 uncultured Eubacteriales bacterium | reverse complement strand
TCGAGACCATCGAATACATCGTGCTGGGCGATACTTCCTCGGCGCTCATGGCCTTTGAGGCCGGCGAAATCGACTACATCAGCGTTCCCAAGGCCGAATGGCCCCGCATCAGCGAGTCCGGCCTGTACGAAACGGCCCTCATCCCCTCGACGCACACCACCTTCTTCTGCTTCAACACCAAGAAAGCGCCCTTTACCGACGTGCGCGTCCGTCAGGCCGTGAACTACGCTGTCAACCGTAAAGACGTGCTTTACGGCGCTGTCGATAATCTGGGCGACGTCGCCTGCCAAATCGGCGTTCCCGTTCTGACCTTTGGCTGCCCCAAGCCGGAGGAAACCTTCGTCTATGAGTACAACCCCGAAAAGGCCAAGGAGCTGCTGACCGAAGCCGGTTACCCGGACGGCCTGACGCTGCCGGAAAAGGCAGGCACACAGGCCGGAAACCACTTCCAGGCTGCGAGCGAGATTGTGCAGGCGCAGTGCGCCGAGGCAGGCATCCATTTTGACATGGAAATCATCGACTCGGCCGTGTACGGCGACCGCATTTTCAGCGGCAACTTTCTCTTCCAAATCTGGGGCATTTCCGAAGGCCCCGACGCCTCCACCTTCCGCCGCGTTTACGGCACCGGCGGCGACCTCAACTGCTCGCACTACTCCAACACCCGCGTCGACGAGCTGTTTGACATGGCCGCTAATACGGTGGTCAGTGCGGATCGCGAAAAATATTTCCACGAAATCTACGATATCGTCAACGAAGAGGCCGCTTACCTGCCTCTGTACTGGCAGAGAAACTGCTACGCCTGGAACAAGGACCTCAACGCCGATCCGTACCGTCCGAAGGCCGAGTGGTCCTGGAAATAACCCCGTTCCCTGCCCCCGCCGGTGTGTGCCGGCGGGGAGGTGCTCCTATCAGAATCCCAGAAGACCGGAGGTGTCTGCATTTGACCACAGACAAACTGCTTGAGGTTAAAAACCTGAAAACCTATTTTCACACCCCAAACGGCGTTTTACGTGCGGTCGACGATGTGTCCTTCTTTGTCCGACGCGGCGAGACTCTGGGCATTGTCGGCGAGTCAGGCTGCGGGAAAAGCGTCTCCTGCCTTTCTGTTCTGCGCCTTGTGCAGACGCCGCCGGGCCGGTACGAAGGCGGCGAAATCATTTTCGACGGCCGCCACGACATTCTGAAAATGGACAAAAAGAAGCTGCAAGAGCTGCGCGGCGGGCGTATTGCCATGATCTTTCAGGAGCCGATGGCCGCCCTCAACCCCGTTTTTACCATCGGCCAGCAGATGGTCGAGGCGCTGCGGCTGCACCTTCCTTACAGCCACGATCTCGCCGAAAAGCGGTCGCTGGAGCTGCTTCAGCAGGTGCGCATTCCCAACGCCGAAAAAATCCTGCGCAGCTACCCCTTTACGCTGTCGGGCGGCATGCGCCAGCGCGTCATGATCGCCATGGCCCTTGCGTGCAAGCCTGACCTGCTCATCGCCGACGAACCGACCACCGCCCTTGACGTCACCATTCAGGCGCAGATTCTGGTGCTGATGAAGCAGCTCAAGGAAGAGACCGGGTCAGCCATCATTTTCATCACGCACGACCTGGGCGTCATCGCCGAAACGGCCGACCGCGTGCTCGTCATGTACGCCGGCAAGGCCTGCGAGTCGGCCGAGACCGGCGAGCTGATCCGCAACCCGCTGCACCCGTACACGCAGGGCCTCATCGCCTGCCGTCCCTCGGGAGAGACGACGCACAACCGTCTCAAGGTCATTCCGGGCAACGTGCCGTCGCTGCTCGACAAGCCGTCCGGCTGCCCCTTCCATCCGCGGTGCGATCACGCCACCAAGCGGTGTACGGAGGCTTTCCCGCCCACGACCGAGCCCCTGCCCGGCCACACCGTCGCCTGCTGGAAGTATGCGGAAAAGGAGGCAGCGCAATGAACGACAACATTCTGCTCGACGTCCGTAATCTGAAAAAGCACTTTCCCATCCGTCAGGGACTGCTGCAAAAAACCGTCGGCTACGTCAAGGCCGTCGACGGCATCAGCTTCACGCTGGAACGCGGCAAGGTGCTCGGCATTGTCGGCGAGTCCGGCTGCGGAAAATCGACCGCCGCCCGCGTCATCATGGACCTCATTCCCCCGTCCGAGGGCGAGGTTCTGTTTGAAGGCCACGACATGTACACCA
>CAKUPI010000228.1 GCA_934675045.1 uncultured Eubacteriales bacterium | reverse complement strand
CGGTAGCCCTCCCCCTGCGAAAAAAATCCGCCCTGCCTTGGCAGAGCGGATGTTTCATCGGCGTTCTTTTTTCTTTTTTCCGGAAAGCAAGGCGCCTGTCAGCATGATGACGGCAAAGACCATCAGGTAATAGAGGACGGCCCTCCCGTGCGAAAAGCAGGCGGCCACCATCATAAAAAGGCAGCTGAGACACGACAGCGCCGGCATGACAAACCGCTTGAAGGCGGAAAGCCCCTTTTCCTTTTTCATAAACAGCAGCAAAATGGGAAGATAGGCGGCGTAAATGGTGATGATGGGCAGCTCGGAGGTGTCGAAGGAAAAGGGCCCGAACCAGCCGGTGCCGGTCAGGTTGGCGCCGTAAAAGTACAAAAGCCAGAAGGCGCACATCATCAGCCCGAATACGGCCGAATTGCCCGGCACGTTGGTCTGCCGCCCGACCTCGCGAAAGACCCCGGGCCGGGGTCCGGCGCCGCGCGCCGCCAGAGAGTACAGGCCGCGCACGCAGCCGAGCATCAGCCCGTTGAGGGTGCCGAGGCAGGAGACCACGACAAAGACGAAAAGCGCCGTGCCGCCCGCCCGCGAAAAAATCTCTTCAAAGGCCGTGCGGACCGCCGTCTCGCCGCTCTCCATCATCGCCCGGTTGGAAACGCTGCCCGCCAGCCCGATATAATACAGGATATAGGCGGCAACGACGATCAGCGCCCCCGCCACCAGCGCCCGCGGCAGGTCGCGCCTGCCGTTTTTCAGCTCGGCGTTGATGCTGGTGGCGACGATCCACCCCTCGTAGGCAAAGGCGGTGGCGCACACGGCGGTAAACAGCGCCGGCCCCGCGTCGACGCCGGTGACAACGGTGGTGAAGTTCTCGACCGTCATGCCGCTGCGCAAACCGGCGACGGTGCCCAGCACCGCCATCAGCAGCAGCGGAATCATTTTGATGACCGTCGTCGAAACCTGAAAGCGTCCGGCCAGCACCGGCGACAGCGTGTTGAGCGCATAGGCCTGTATCAGAAAGAAGCCGGCGAGCACCATACACTCCGGCCCGACAATGGAAAATCCCAGCAGCACCGAGGCATACCGGGCCGAAACCCATGCCAGCACCGACGTCAGGGTCGGGTAGTAAATGACGGCCAGGAACCAGCCGATGGAATAGGCGTACCCCTTCCCCACCGTGGCCTCGGCGTAGTCCACCACGCCGTTGACGTACTGGTAGCGCGCGGCCATGACGGAAAAGGTATAGGCGCAAATGACCATAATCAGGCCGCCGATGACCCACGCCAGAATGCCCAGCCGAAGGTCGCCGCCCGTCGCGGCCAGCACCTTTTCCGCCTTGAAAAATACGCCGCTCCCCACGACAATGCCGACCACCATGGCGATGGCCGTCGCAAGCCCGTAACGCTTGTGCAGTTCCATGTTTCATTCTCCTTTTTTCGGCCCAAAAACGCCGAATATTTGCCTATGATATCGCACTTGCCGTATCTTGTCAATCCTTTTGCGCGCTGCCGCGCTATTTTCCCGCAGTGCGGACCCGCGTTCCGCAAAATGGCCTTTCCCGGGCGCCGCGCCTGTGGTATACTGAAGTAAACGGAGAGAAATGCCATGGACGGGCTTGGCGCGCAAGGGCTTTTCACGCCGGAGGCGGCCGCCCCGGCGCACGGCCGGCAGCACGGCGGCAAAAGCCCGGCCAAGGGCGCTGATGCGCCGGTTTTGAAGGGAGCGCATTGCTTTGGACGCCGGTTCATTTTAGGGATTGTCCGCATGAATGACAAAAGTTGGATTACCTGCGAATGGATGGTGAGCGGTTATGTATTTCATCTTGTTCCTTCTTCTTTTGCCGATTTTCATACTGGTAGAGTTAATGAAGCTGAATAAATAAGGCTGCTGCCTGACGGCAAAAGCCGCAGCCATGGCGGGCTTGTCTGCAAGTCCTTTTTTCCTGCACAGGCGGCGCGGAAAATGACAAAAAACAAGCGCTCTGATTTTGTAAAATCAGAGCGCTTGTTTGGTGGGAGGTGGTGGATTCGAACCACCGAAGTCACTGACAACAGATTTACAGTCTGCCCCCTTTGGCCACTCGGGAAACCTCCCCTATTCACCTGTACCGCGAAGCGCTGATGGAGCTGGTGGACGGATTCGAACCCCCGACCTGCTGATTACAAATCAGCTGCTCTACCGGCTGAGCTACACCAGCA
>CAKUPI010000227.1 GCA_934675045.1 uncultured Eubacteriales bacterium | reverse complement strand
GTGCCAATATCGTCCGTATCGGCACGGCTATTTTCGGGCGCCGGTACTAAATACAGGAGGAACAAGCATGAGTTTTATTGAAGACCTGAAGCGTTGGGCTCGCGGTGAGGACGAGGAAGAGGATTTTGAAGAGTTTGACTCGGCTCCCCAGCAGACCCGCAGACGCGAGGCGGACGATGACGGAGTGGCTGCCAATGTCACCAATTTTCGCCGCAGCAGCGACAAGGTTGTAAACATCAATGCGACGACACAGCTTTCCGTGGTTCTGGTCAAGCCGGAAAAGTTCGAAAATGCCGCCGAAATCGCCGATCACCTGCGCGAAAAGCGCACGGTGGTGCTGAACCTTGAGCAGACCAATAAGGACGTCGCCCGCCGTCTCGTGGACTTTTTGAGCGGCGTCACCTATGCGCAGGACGGAAAAATCAAAAAGGTGGCCAACAGCACCTTTATCATCACCCCGTACAATGTCGACATTTTGGGCGACTTGATTGACGAGCTTGAAAACAATGGCCTCTACATATAAGCAAGGCATTTTGAAAGAGAGGCTGTGACTGGATTGACCCACCTCATTCGGCAACTGGCAATTACCGTTGTGACCGTTTTGGAGTATATGCTCTTTTTCCGCGCCATCCTGTCGTGGATTCCGCAAATGAGCGGCGGCAGGCTGGCGCAGGTTTTGTACCAGATGACAGAGCCGCTGCTGGCGCCCTTTCGCAGCCTGCTGAGCAGGATACCAGCCATGCGGACCTTTCCGATTGATCTTTCGTTTTTGCTGGCGTATTTTACGCTTTTGCTGGTACAGCGCTTTTTGTATTTCTACTGATGTCAGGCCGGCTTGTCCGGCCTTTCAGCATACCGCCCGCAAGCCGGGTACTGCAAGAAAAAGGAATATCGTTTACAGATACAGATAAGGGGGATGGCGCGTGCTTACACCGCAGGAGATTCAGGACAAAAAATTTGAAAAAGCCCGTTTCGGCGGCTATGATATGACGCAGATCGACGACTTTTTGGATGTTGTTTTGGCCGATTACACGTCGCTGTACAAAGAGAACGCCACGCTCAAGGGGAAAATGCGCGTTCTGGTCGATAAAATTGAGGAATACCGCGCTGTTGACGAGCAGATGCGCAAGGCGCTGTACGCGGCGCAGGTTTCGGCGCGCGACATTGTGGCCAAGGCCCAGAGCGAGGCCGACGCCATTTTGAAAAACGCCAACGCGGCGGCGCAGTCGCAAATCGGTGACCTGCGCGGGCAGGTCGAGCTGGAAGAGCGGCGTCTGGCGGCGGCCAAAGAGGCGTGCAGCGATTACGCCCGCCGCGTCAGCGCCCTGCTGCGCAAAAACATTGAAGTGATTGAGCAAATTATCGAAGCGCCGGCCGAAGCGATCGGGCAGCAGCCCGCGCAGGAGAAAAACGAGGCCGAGGCGGCGGCCTATGCCGCCAGCATTCAGCGGGCCGCCGAGCAGAAAGCGGCCGCCGTGCTGAACGGCGAGCAGCCGGAGCCGGCACAGCCGCTGCCGGGCATGCGGGAAACCGGCGGAGATCCGGGCGAAAATATGGAAACGCGCTTTTTTGAAATCGATTTAAGCGATAAAAAGACCGGGGATTCCCCGCAGGAGGAAGCCTCTAAACAGTCTGCGGAAATGGAGGGTGATACGGCCAGGATTTATGGCGACAGTATTTTCACCCCCAAGCCCCGGTTCAATTTCACCGACCTTAAATTCGGTTCCAATTATCATGAAGACAGCGACAAGGAGTAAAAGTATTTATGCCTCAGGATTACAACAAGACGATCAACCTGCCCCATACCGATTTCCCCATGCGCGCCGGGCTGCCTCAGCGTGAGCCGGAGTTTTTAAAGGCGTGGCAGGAGGAAAAGGTTTATCAGAAGCTTCTGGAAAAAAACGCCGGAAAGCCCAAATATATTCTGCACGACGGCCCGCCGTTCTCCAACGGCAACATTCACATGGGCACGGCGATGAACAAGGTCCTCAAGGACTTTGTCAACCGCTATAAATCCATGTCGGGCCACTATGTTCCCTATGTCCCCGGCTGGGACAACCACGGCATGCCCATCGAAAGCGCCATCATCAAAAAGAACAAGCTCGACCGCAAGAAAATGAGCATTTCCGAGTTCCGCAGCGCCTGCCGCGACTTTGCCATGAGCTTTGTCGACATCCAGCGCGAGCAGTTTATCCG
>CAKUPI010000226.1 GCA_934675045.1 uncultured Eubacteriales bacterium | reverse complement strand
ACGAGGACGGCCGCACCGAGCCGATGGACCTGCACGTTTTGCCCCTGCCCAAGACGGCGGGGGCGGAGCCTTTGATGACCCAGGCGGGCGTCGGGCTTGCCGCCTATAAGACGACCGACGCCAAGGCGCAGGCCGCCGCCGAGTTTGTCCGCTATATGACCGAGCCGGAGCGCAACCTCGGCTTTGTCGTTCAGACCGGCTATATGCCGGTGCGCAGCGGCGCGTTTGACGCCGTCGAGGGCTACGACAGCTTCCCGGAGCCGGCGGAGAGTTACCGGAAGCTTTACGCCGCGCTGAAAACCATGCGCGACGGCTATCTTCCCGTCTCCGAGCCGCGCTTTGCCGGTTACTACGCCAAGGTGACGGCGCTTTACGACGGCCTGCGCCAGATGCAGCAGCAGCTGCCCGCCCGCGCCGCGGCGGGCGAGGATGTCGAGGCGCTGGCCGAGGAAACGTGGGCGTTTTTCCGGACGATACGATGACCGGCCATTGATGACAAGACAGAAAATGAATCTGAAGGAAACCGTTTATTCCGCGCGCCACTCGCTCAGGCACAAGCTGGCGGGTTATATGGTGCTGCTGACGGTGCTGCTCATCGGCATGTTCTGCGCGGGGCTTTTTCTTTCCGGCAGCTTTACCAGCCCCAAGGCGGAAACGGCCAAGGCGCTGAGCACGCAGATGGAGTTTTTCCGCAACGATATGCGCAGTCAGTGGCGCAACGTATCGGTCATGGGGGTCAACCTTTCAGAGGAGCTGACCGCCCGGCTGGAGGGGCAGCTGGCTGACAGCCGTCTCGCCTTCGGCCAGCTCAACGAGAACATCGGCGCCATCCGCGAGGTGGAGGACGCGCTGCTCGATCCGCTGTGCTACTATGTCCGGCAGGCCGACTGTTCGGGCGCCTTTGTCGTTTTGCAGGTGCGCATGACGCCGGACGGCGCGCCCGACCAGCGGGCGGGGCTGTATGTTCAGAAAAACAACGCCGAAAAGCTGACCAACGAGCTGCTGCTTTACCGGGGCCTCGCCTCCGTCGGCAAGGCCCACGGCGTCATGCCGCACAGAAAGTGGGCGCGGGAGTTTTCCGTCGACACCTTTCCCACGTACGCCGAGCGCATCGCCTCTGCGGCGCTGCCCCTTTCGGCGTCCTGCCGCAGCTCGGACCTGACGCCGCTGCCGGGGACCTCGGAGCGCGCCATGTTCCTGACGGTGCCCCTGATCGGCGCCGACGGCACGGTGTACGGGCTGTGCGGCTTTTCCATCAACCAGACCTATTATTCCGGCCGGCACAGCCAGCCCTCGGGGCTGCGCAGTCTTGCCTGCATGATGACCTCCGGCAGCTCGCAGGGGCTGGACGCGGGGCTGGGGCTGATGACCTACACCGACGGCGGCTTCTTCCCCGTCGTCGAGACGGTGCTGACCGGCAAGGACATGGGCGACGGGCTGTCCGTCTTTTCGGGCGGCGGATTTTCGTACATAGGCGTCACAGAGCCCTTTACCGCCGCGGCCGGGGACAGCCGCCCCCACACGCTGGCCGTGCTCATTCCCCGCGAGGAATACGTGCACGCGGCGCTGATCCGGCTTTTGCAGATTCTTCTGCTCGTGGTGCTGCTGGCCGCCTTTGTCGTCGTCTGCTGCCTGTACGCCTCCCGCCGGTACCTCAGCCCCGTGCAGGAGGACATCACCCAGCTGCACCTGCCGGGGCGCGGCAAGGGGCAGCTGAACTTTGAGGAGTTTGAGTCCCTTTCCGGCGCGCTGCACACCGAGGACACCGCCCACAGGGCGCTGGTTTCCACCCTTGAGTCGGCGCGGGCAGAGGCGCAGCAGCAGGCGCGTCAGCTTCTGGACAGAAACCAGACCCTGAGCGAGCAGCTTGCCACCACGCAGGAGCACCTGACCGAAGTGGAGAGCGACGCGAAAATGCTGGCCGAGTCCCAAAAAGACGAGATGGACCCGGAGTTTTACCAGTTCTTCCTCGACAAGGCCGCGACGCTGAAGGGCAACGCCCGGCAGCTGTTCATTCTTTACGCGCAGGGGTACAGCATCGAGCAGGCGGGCGAATATCTGGGGCTGAAGCGCAACAACGTCAAGTACCACAACAAGACGCTGCGCGACACGCTGGGCATCGGGCGCATCGACCAAATCGGCAAATACTGCGCCGTCATCCGCCAGCTTCAGGAAAAGCACCTGCTGCCGGGAAGCGAAGGCCTGCCTCTGGA
>CAKUPI010000225.1 GCA_934675045.1 uncultured Eubacteriales bacterium | reverse complement strand
CAGCACAACCGTGCGACCCAGCGCCAGCGGCACCAGACTTTCGGTGATGAAGGTGTCAAACAGCAGGTTGGTGGAGCACAGTATGGGGCCGGACGTCTGCCTGAGCAGGGGGCTGAGCGAGGCAAAGAGGTTGGAGAGGGCGCGGTGCTGAAGCATGACGCCCTTGGGCTTGCCCGTCGAGCCGGAGGTAAAGAGAATGTGGAACAAATCGGCGCTCGTGCGCCCGTCGGGGGGGACAAAGTCCGCCGCGGCCCCGGTAAGAGGCAGCGCCGTGCAGCCCGCCGGCAGGGACAGCTGCGCAAGGGTTTCGGCGTCGCCGAGCACGGCGCAGAGCCCGGCGGTCTCTGCCATTTCGGCAATGCGCTGTTCGGGCAGCGCGGCCGACAGGGGCACATAGGCGTGGCCGGCCTTCAAAATGCCGAGCAGCGCGGCAAACAGCCGGGGCGTGCGGCGGCAGGCGACGCCGACCGGCGCGTTGCGGGGCAGGCCGAGGGCGCAAAGCTGTGCGGCGGCGGAATCGGAGAGCCGGCGCAGCTCGGCGTAGGAAAGGCACTGGTCGTGCCACAAAACGGCGGGGGCGTCGGGGGTGACAAGGGCGCGCATGTCGAACTGCCGGTCAAGGGGCAGGTCGGCAAAGGGCGCGCAGCGCAGGTTGACCTCGTCGATCAGGCGGAAGCGGTCGACGGGGTGCCAGGCGGAAAGGGCGTCGATGGGCCGGTCGGAGTGCTCGGCCAGCTCCTGACACAGGGCAATCAGGCTGCGGCCCATCACGGCGGCGCTTTCCGCCCCAAAAAGCGCCGAGGCGTATTCCAGCGCAAAGCAGTAGCAGCCGTTTTCCTCGTAAATCTCAAGGTTGAGGTCCATTTTGGCGGTGTGCGAAGCGAGCGGCAGCACCTCGAGCGAGGCGCCGTCCAGCGTGGCGGCGGCGCGCTGCACAGGGCGCTGCGAAATGAGGGTGCTGTAAAGCGGACTGCGCTCCGCGCTGCGGCGCGCGCCCGTGAGGGCGAGGATTTCCTCAAGGGGCATGTCCTGATGATCGAGCAGACCGGCGACGCGCTCCGCCACCTCCTTGAGGTAGCTTTGGCCCGTCTGCCCGGCCGCCGGGGTAAAGCGCAGGGGCAGGGTGCGGATAAAGGGGCCCAAAACGGCGTCCAGCCCGGCGGCCGTGCGGCCCGAAACGGGGGTGCCGACGGCAAAGTCGGACTGCCCGGACAGCCCGCGGAGCAGCAGGCCGAAGGCGCCGGCGAAAAAGGCGAAGGCGGTCAGCCCGTGCGCGCCGCAAAAGTCGCGGCACAGGGCGCTTTGCCGCGCGTCAAGGGAGAAAAGGGCGCTGCCGCCCCGATAGTCAAACTGCTGGGGGCGCGGCCGGTCGCAGGGAAGGTCCAAAAGGTCGGGAACGCCCCGCAGCGCCTCAGCCCAGTACTGCCGCGCCGCGTCCGAGGGCCGGCCGCCGCCGTTTTTCAGCCAGCAGGCGTAGTCTGCAAAGGAGAGGGCGGGCGCAGAAGGCTCCTGCCCCGCGTACAGGGCGGTCAGCCGCCGCAAAAACAGCGCGCTGGAAAACCCGTCGCCGATGATGTGGTGCATGTCGGCAAAGAGGACCTGCCCGCCTTTCGGGTCGGTCCACAGCGCGGCGCGCACCAGCGGCGGGCGCGCTAAATCAAAGGGGCGGACAAAGGCATCGAAAGCGGCCTGCTGCGTGGGCGCGGAGATCGTTTCAAGCGAAAAGGGGACTTCGGGGAGGATTTTCTGCACGACCTCCCCCTCTTCCTGCACAAAGGCGGTGCGCAGCAGCGGTTCGAGCGCGATGAGGCGGCGGTAAGCCCCCGCAAGGCGGTCGGCGTCAAGGGCGCCGCGCACGGCAAAAGCGCCCGGCATGTTGTAGGCGATGCCGCGCGGGTCAAGCAGGGTTTGCAGATAGAGGCTCTGCTGGGTAGGGGTCAGTGGGTAGCTGTCCTGCTCCGGCGCTTTGGGAATGAGGGCGCGCGGAGCGTCCGCAGCCGCGGCGGGAGCGTCCAGCAGGGCGGCCATCCCCTCGGCGGTGCGGACGGCGTACAGGTCGCTGATGCGCAGGCGGACGCCGAAGCGGCGCTCCAGCGTGTTGAGAAGCTCGAGCGCGCCCAGCGAGTCGCCGCCGCAGGCAAAATAATCGTCCTGTGCGCCCATGTCGGCGCGGCCGGTCGCGGCGCGCAGCAGCGACAGAACCTCGGCCGCGCAGCCAAAGGCCTCGTCGGGGCGGGGC
>CAKUPI010000224.1 GCA_934675045.1 uncultured Eubacteriales bacterium | reverse complement strand
TGTACACCGGCGCCGACCGGACCATGCTGGTCTGCGCCGTGCGCCGCAACGAGGTCGTGCGGGTCAAGAGCCTTGTGACCGCCGCCGATCCGTCCGCCTTTATGATGCTGTATGACGTCAGCGAGGTGTTGGGAAAGGGCTTTAAGGCCGGCTGCGGCGAATAACGGCCGGAAAATCCGTGTCAGGAAAAACTCCCGCCGGTAAGGCTGCCGGCGGGAGTTTTATGAAGGTTCAGCGCTGCTCGGGAGAGTTTTTGCCGTTTTGCGGCTCGGGCTGCTTTTTGCTCTGCTTCTTGCCGGGCTGATTGGGCTCGGTCTGGCTGCTCTGCATGTTGGGCTGCCGATCGTTTTTCATGCTGTTCACCTCACTTCCTCTTTATTGTTCCCCCCCAAAAGGCCCGATTATACATCGGTTTGCAGGTGTTGTGCTTGCGGGTGAAATGTGATAAAATATTACGAAAAGATTTTTATACTTGATATACGGAGGATTTTTTATGTCCGGACATTCCAAATGGCATAATATTGCCCGAAAAAAGGGTCTGGTGGACCAAAAACGCGCCAAGATATTCACCCGCTACGCCCGTGAAATGGCCATTGCCATCCGCGAGGGCGGTGCCGACCCTGCCAGCAACTCCAAGCTGAAGGATATTATTTCCAAGGCCAAGGCGGACAACGTGCCCAACGACAACATCAACCGCACCTTGCAGAAGTATCAGGGCGGCGCCCAGGCCGAAAGCTACGAGCACATCAATTACGAGGGCTACGGCCCGGCCGGCGTGGCGGTCATCGTCGAAACCATCACCGACAACCGCAACCGCACGGTGTCCGAAATGCGCCACTACTTCGACAAATACGGCGGAAACATGGGGGCGGCCGGCTGCGTTTCGTGGCAGTTTGAGCAAAAGGGCGTTTTGGTGCTCGAGGCCGGGGACCTCGACGAGGAAGAGGTCATGATGCAGGCCATCGAGGCCGGCGCGGCCGACTTTGAAGCCGACGGCGACGTTTTTCAGATTTACACCGATCCCAACGAGCTGGACGCGGTCAAGAAAACGCTCGAGGAGCAGGGAATGACCTTCTTCGAGGCCGAGGTGCAGATGATTCCGCAGAACTACATCACCCTGACAAACGAGGAAGACATCAAAAACATGAACAAGCTGCTCGAGATGATGGACGGAAACGACGACGTCCAGAACGTCTGGCACAACTGGGAGAACGCCGACGAATAACGGCCTTGCAGAAGGAGCATTTTTGCCTATGGACCAATCAAAAATCCGCAATTTTTCCATTGTAGCCCATATTGACCACGGCAAATCGACGCTGGCCGATCGGCTTTTGCAGCAGTGCAACGCCGTCAGCGAGCGCGAAATGACCTCGCAGCTTTTGGACAACATGGAGCTTGAGCAGGAGCGGGGCATCACCATCAAAGCGCGTGCCGTGCTGTTGGAATACGATGCGCTGGACGGCGAGCGGTACCGGCTCAACCTCATCGACACGCCGGGCCACGTCGACTTCAACTACGAGGTCTCGCGCTCGCTCGCCGCGTGCGAGGGGGCGGTGCTCGTCGTCGACGCGGCGCAGGGCATCGAGGCGCAGACGCTGGCGAACACCTATCTGGCGCTGGAAAATGACCTGGAAATTGTCCCCGTCATCAACAAGATCGACCTTCCCTCGGCCGACCCCCAAAGCGCCAAGGAAGAAATCGAGAACATCATCGGCATTCCCGCCATGGACGCGCCCGAGGTGTCGGCCAAAATGGGCATCAACATCCGCGACGTGCTCGAACGGGTGGTCAGCGACATTCCCGCGCCCGGCAAGGGGCGCGAGGACTGCACCCGCGCGCTGATCTTTGACAGCCAGTACGACCCCTACCGGGGCGTTATCATCTACGTCCGCGTGTTTGACGGCACCTTCCGGCCGGGCATGAAGATTCGCCTGATGGCGACGGGGGCCGAGTTCCAGATTGTGGAGACGGGCTACCTGCGGCCGCTCGGGCTTCAGCCGAGCGCCGGGCTGGGTGCGGGCGAGGTCGGGTATATCACCGCCTCCATCAAAAACGTGCGCGACACCCGCGTCGGCGACACGGTGACGACGCTGGAGGCTCCGGCGAAGGAGCCGCTGGCCGGGTACCGCAGGGTGCAGCCCATGGTCTTTTCCGGCCTTTACCCGGCCGACGGGAAAAAGTACCCCGACCTGCGCGACGCGCTGGAAAAGCTGCAGCTCAACGACGCGTCCCTGACCTACGAGCCGGAAAGCTCGGCGGCGCTGGGCTTTGGCTTCCGCTGCGGCTTTTTGGGGCTTTTGCACCTTG
>CAKUPI010000223.1 GCA_934675045.1 uncultured Eubacteriales bacterium | reverse complement strand
GGCTCCTTTCAGGGCTTCGGCCTGCTTGGCGCCGCCGTCACCACCGTCGCGGCGCAGGCCGTCGGCGCCGTCATCGGCTGCGTGCTGCTGTACCACCGCGGCGGGTATTTTGCCGACGTGCCGCACGGCAAGCCCTTTTTCAGGCCGGACGCCGGATGCATCCGCGAGATTTACCTCACCGGCGTGCCCGCTGCCTGCGAAAACGTCTTTTGGCAGCTGTCGGCCATTTTGCTGAGCAAAATCATTCTGCTGTACGGCAGCGTTCACTTTGCCTCTTACCAGCTGGGCCTGCAGGCCGAGACGATCTGCGAAATGCCGGGCATGGGCTTTACCACAGCCGCCACCACCCTGTCGGCGCGCGCCATCGGGCGCCGGGACGACAAGCTCTTTCGCGCCTATTTCTCGCAGATGCACCGGTTTGCGGTGTACACCGGCATTTTTACCTCGGTTATGCTCTTCCTGTTCCCCAGCCTGTTCATGCAGTTTTTGACCGACAAGCCCGACATTCAGCAGCTGGGCACTGTGTATGTCTTTATCATGGGCTTTACGCCCATTCCGCAGGACCTGAACAAGATTTACAACGGCTTCATGCGCTCGGCCGGCTTCCGCCGCACCCCCATGATGGTTTCGTTTGTCGGCATCTGGCTGGTGCGCGTGCCGCTGGCCTTTATCTTCGGCTGGGTGCTGCACCTCGACATCCACTTTATCTGGATCGCCATCGCGCTCGACCAGGTCTCCCGCCTGGCGATCAGCTTCTTCGTTTTCAAACACAAAAAGGTCATCAAAACGGTGGAAAGCATGCCGGAGGAGTCGGCCGCATAGCGGCGGCCCCCTTCGGCCGGCAACGGCAAAAAGCAGCAGTGATCTCCGTCACTGCTGCTTTCTTTTGTCATCCGGGCTTCTTTGCCGCCCCGCTTTCGTCGCGGCTGCCCACACGGGGCCGCCTACGCGATGTCTCCCGCCATTTGCAGCAGCAGATACCCTTTCGGGCGGTGCTCCCGCATAAACCCGGCCGAGTTCTGCCCGAGCAGGCGGCGGTTGTGCTGCAAAAAGCCGTCGAAAAACGCCTGCCCGTTCGCGGCCGCCGTTTTTATGTCTTCTCCGCCGAGCAGCTCGCGCAGCGCGCGCTCCATGACGGCGCCGCGCAAATCGGTGCAGCCGCCCTGCAAAAACTGCCCGTAGAGATATTGCAGGGCCTCCTCTCCGCAGGCGAGAATGGCGTCGTACTCCTCCCGGTGCCGTTCAATGAAATGGTTGACATCGGACGCCGCCGACGGCTCCTCCACAATCCTGTCAAGCAGCGCCGCAATGTCGGCGTCCGGCCGCACAGCGGGAGCTTCCTCCTCCCCCGTGCCGGGCCGCATCGGGGTGTAGGCGGTTTCCCCCGCCGCGGCGCCGCTGAAGGTGCATCCGACGGCCGCGGCCGCGGCAGCCAGCAAAAGTGCCAGTGCCAGCGCCGCCGTCCGGGGCCTGCGGGCGAGCGTGCGGATTCTCTCCTTCATTTCGCGTGCGCTCGAGGTCATGCTGGTGGAGCCCCGGCCGATTCCGCCCGGCCGCCTGCGCTGCGGAACCATGTCGAGCAGCGTGCGCCCGTACGCCAGACGCTCCGCCTGATCCAGCTTCCCGGCAACGGCCTCGTCGCAGGCCAGCTCGCTGTCGCTGCGCGACAGAAGGGCGGCCGCCCACACCAGCGGATTCCACCAGTATGCGGCGACGCAGGCCGCCCGCGCAAAGGCCCAGAGGTGGTCGCCGTGGCGGTAATGCGCCAGCTCGTGCGCCAGCACCCACCGCAGCGCCTCGGGCGAGGCGGCCGCCTGCGGCGTCAGGTAGACGGCGGGGCGAAGCAGTCCGAACAGGCAGGGGGAGCACACCGCGTCGGACAGGTACACCTTCAGCGGGCAGCCGGGCACCTCAAAGGGCCGCCGCGTGCGCCGCAGGAGGCGGTAAAAACGCAGGTTGACGCCGAGGAACCACAGCCCGCACAGCAGCGCTCCGCCCTGCCACAAGAGGGTCAGAATCTGCCCGACGCGCATTTTGCCGGCGTACCGCGTCACGGTTTTGCCGTCGCCGGACAGCACGGAGTAGCCAAAGCTGTTATGGTCCGGCACCTGCCCGTCCGTGCCCGCAAAGACAGCGCCGGCCTCGCCGGCTCCCGCCTCGCGCCGCGACAGCGGAAACACATAGACCTCGCGCTGCGTGACGCCCGCTTCGGGCATGCTCCCCAGCACGCTGAACCGGCTTTCAAGCAGCGGAAAGGGCAGGCACAGGCGCAGAAGCACCAGCCCCCACAGCGCATACTGCACCCGGCGCGGCACCCGCCCGCGAAAGACCGCGCGCAGCGCCATGACCGCGGCAATCA
>CAKUPI010000222.1 GCA_934675045.1 uncultured Eubacteriales bacterium | reverse complement strand
GTCGTGGGGGAGGGAATAGTGTCGGCAAAACGCAATACCGTTTGTGCGGGTTGCCGGGCCGGCCGAGAAAGCAGGACATTTCCGCGGAAGAAAAGAGATACCTTTTTTGCCGCTGCCTGAAGGCGCAAAGAAAAAGCATTCTCCCAAATCGAAGGCAGAATGCTTTTTTGCATTGCCATGCTGAGTTTGTTGATTTTCGGCAATTATTCCGCCCAAATCTTTTTGAGGCGGGCAAAGCGGGGCACGCCGTTTTCCCATGGGAAGTCGGGCTGGCCGGCGATGAGGGGAAGGGCATAGTCCAGAAAAGCGTCGGAAACGCCCGTTCCGTCCCCGGTGATCCACGCAAGGGGGAATTTCTTTTCGGCGTTGGCGGTTTCCGTCAGATCAAAGAGCTGGACCTCGGGCTGATAGCCGTCAGCGTCCGGGCGGCGGACGATGCCGACCATTTTATCGGTCTGGCCCGAAACGGCCTCGCGAACGGCCTCGCGGCCGAGCAGAACGGCCTCGTCGATATCGGTCTGCGAAGCGCAGTGCGCGGCGCAGCGCTGCAAAAGCGACAGCTCGATGGCACGGGTTTTGATCCCGAGCTTTTCCTTGACGCGCGCGGCAACGGTCGCGGCGACGCCGCCCATCTGCTTGTGGCCAAAGGCGTCGGTCTTGCCGCCGCCTGCGTATTCGGCCAGGAAAACGCCGTCTTTGTCCCGCAGGCCCTCGGACAGCAGCACCATGCAGCCGCCCTTTGCGTCGCAGCAGGATTTGATGCGGCTGACACAGGCGTCGAGGTCAAAGGGAAGCTCGGGCAGATAAATCAGGTCGGGGCCGGCGCCGAAGTGTACGGCAATGTGTCCGGCAGCCGTCAGCCAGCCGGCGTTGCGCCCCATGGCCTCGATGATGGTCACCGAGCCGGTGTCATAGACGTGGGCGTCGTGGTAGACCTCCATGCAGGTGGTGGCGATGTACTTGGCGGCACTGCCGTAGCCGGGGCAGTGATCGATGCCGCACAGATCGTTGTCAATGGTCTTGGGCACGCCGATGACGCGGCATTCGTAATTCTGCGCCATCAGGTACTTGGAGATCTTGTTGCAGGTATCCATCGAGTCGTTGCCGCCGTTGTAGAAGAAGTAGCGGACGTCGTATTTGCGGAAAATTTTCAGAATACGGCGGTAGTCACTGTCGTCAACGGCCGCGTCCTTGAGCTTGTAGCGGCAGGAGCCCAGCGCCGAAGAGGGGGTGTGCTGCAGCAGAGCCAGCTCACTGGGGTCCTCAAGCGCAATGTCGTAAAGACGATCGCCCAAAACGCCCTTGATGCCGTGGCTGGCGCCCAAAACGCGGGTGATGCAGCCGGTTTTCAGGGCTTCCGACAAAACGCCGTAGGCGCTGGCGTTGATGACTGAGGTGGGGCCGCCAGACTGGCCAAAAATACATGCGCCTTTCAATTGCATAGCTTTTCCTCCGGTCTTTCTGTTGAATGTGATAGATTTCCAATACCAGAATACCATATTGAAGGCGCAAAATCAATTGCAAGCATGGCCGCTTCGTGGTAAAATAGCAATATGCCATGAGATAACAAGGGAGGAAACATCATGCCACTGGTTACTACCACCGAAATGTTCCGCAAAGCGTATGAGGGCGGCTATGCCATCGGCGCCTTTAACGTGAATAACATGGAGATCGTTCAGGGCATCACCGAGGCGGCCCTCGCCGAAAACTCCGCCGTCATTTTGCAGGTTTCGGCCGGTGCCCGCAAATACGCCAAGCACAATTATCTGATGGGGCTGGTGATGGCGGCCGAAAAGGAAACCGGTCTGCCGATTGCGCTGCACCTCGATCACGGCGAGGACTTTGAAATTTGCCGCAGCTGTGTGGACGGCGGATTTACCTCCGTCATGATCGACGGCTCCAAATACAGTTTTGAGGAAAACATCGCCCTGACCCGCAAGGTCGTCGAGTACGCGCACGCCCGCGGGGTTGTCGTCGAGGGCGAGCTGGGCAAGCTGGCCGGCATCGAAGACGACGTCAATGTCTCCGACGCCGACGCGCAGTTTACCGACCCTGCGCAGGTCGAGGAGTTCGTGACCAAAACCGGCGTCGACTCGCTGGCCATTGCTATCGGCACCAGCCACGGCGCCTACAAGTTCAAGCCGGGCCAGAAGCCGCGCCTGCGCTTTGACATTCTCGAAGAAATCCAGCGCCGCATCCCCGGATTCCCCATCGTGCTGCACGGCTCGTCGTCGGTTCCGCAGCAGTATGTGGACATCATCAACCGCTACGGCGGGAAGATGCCCGACGCCATCGGCATTCCCGAAGAGATGCTGCGTCAGGCGGCGGCCATGGCGGTGTGCAAAATCAACGTCGACTC
>CAKUPI010000221.1 GCA_934675045.1 uncultured Eubacteriales bacterium | reverse complement strand
ACAGTGTACCGGGCAGGGGGAACCGGGCGCTCGGCAGGGGACGGGCAAGGGGGCCGGGCGCTCGGCAGGCGACGGAACAGGAGGCGGGCGGGGGAACCCGGACGCCCGCAGGCACCGGAACAGTGTACCGGGCAGAGGAATCCGGGCGCTCGGCAGGGGTCGGACAGGGGAACCCGGGCGACCGCAGGCGGCGGAACAGGAGGAGGCCGGACAAAATGGCAAAAACCGGTTGACAAGTTATTTTGCCGGTGTATAATAAAACGCGCATAGTTGTGATAGAGGTCGCGAATGACAAGAGTAAGCCCGGATTCCGGCAGGCACCGGGGGCTGAAAGGGGATTTCGCCGAAGGGCCGGCATGCTGCCTGACGTGCCGGTACCTGGGAACGCAGAGAAGATCTGCGGAACTGCCGCGCAAGCGGAGAGCTATCATGTACGCGACACTGCCTGTATGTTGAGTCATGATGCTGTCATGACTCAATTTTTTTGTACAGGAGAAGTGGTTATGGAAAGAACAAGCTTAAGCAGACTCCCCCTTTTGATTGCGGCGGCTGTCATCGTTGTCCTGATGGCGGCCGCCGGCGCCGGCTGCGCAAACGGCGGCACGCTGGCCGGCTCGGCCTGGGCGCTGGTGCCCCCCGTCATCGCCATCGCGCTGGCGCTCATCACCAAAGAGGTCTATTCCTCGCTCTTTATCGGCATTGTGCTCGGCGCCGTGATGTACTCGGGCTTTTCCTTTTCCGGGACGGTCAGCGCCATCGTCCAGGGGGGACTTCTTGCCTCGCTTCAGGAGAGCGCGGGGATTTTCGTCTTTCTGGTGGTGCTGGGCATCCTTGTCGCGCTGGTCAACCGGGCGGGCGGATCGCAGGCCTTCGGCCGCTGGGCGTCGTCGCACATCAAAACGCGCGTCGGCGCCTGTCTGGCCACCTTTTTGCTGGGTGTGCTCATTTTTATCGACGACTATTTTAACTGCCTGACGGTCGGCTCCGTCATGCGCCCGCTGACCGACAGCAAGGGGATTTCCCGCGTGAAGCTGGCCTATCTGATTGACGCGACGGCGGCGCCGGTGTGCATGATTGCCCCCATTTCGTCGTGGGCGGCTGCCGTTTCGGGCTGCGTCGACAGCACGGCCTATACCGGGCTGGAGCTTTTTGTGCGGGCCATTCCCTTCAATTTCTATTCGCTGATGACCCTTGTTTTTATCGTCACCCTCTTCGTCATGGGCTTTGACTACGGCAAAATGGCCGATTTTGAAGGCAGGGCGCAGGCGGGCGATGGGGCCGGCAATGCCGGGGGCATGACCGCGCAGGACCTGCCGGCGGCAACCGATCGCGGCCGCGTGATCGACCTCGTGCTGCCCGTCGCCGCTTTGATTGCCGCCTGCGTGGCCGGACTGCTGTTTGCGGGCGGCTTTTTCGGCGCCGACATCGGGGGAAGCACCGAGTTCGCCGGGGACTTTGTCGGGGCCTTCGGCAACACCGACGCTTACGTCGGCCTGCCCTGGGGCGGCGTCATTGCGCTGATTCTCATCATCGCCTATCTGCTGGCCCGCCGCGTCATGAGCTTTCAGGAGGCCATGGACTGCGTGCCGCAGGGCTTTATCGCCATGGTGCCCGCCATTTTGATTCTGACGCTGGCCACCGGCCTGAAGAGCATAACGACGGCGCTGGCCGCCCGCGAGTATGTGTACGGGCTGATGCAGTCGGCGGCCGCGGGGCTGTTCGCCTTTTTGCCCGCCATCATCTTTCTGGCCGGGTGTGGGCTGGCCTTTGCCACCGGCACGTCGTGGGGCACCTTCGGCATTCTGATCCCCATTGTCACCAGCATTTTTCCCGAGACCAGCCCGCTGCTTTTCGTCGGCATTTCAGCCTGTCTGGCCGGCGCCGTGTGCGGCGACCACTGCTCGCCCATTTCCGACACCACCATCATGGCGTCGGCCGGCGCGCAGTGCAATCACGTCGACCACGTCGCCACACAGCTTCCCTATGCGCTGACCGTCGCCGCCGTTTCCTTCGTGTCCTTCCTGCTCGCGGGCTTTGTGCCCAATCCGTGGGTCTGCCTGCCGGTTTCCGCCGCGCTGACCGTCGGCACGCTCTTTGTCATCCGCGCCGCCGTGAAAAGAAAGGGATAAAACGCAGAAAGGCCCCCCTGATACAGGTGAACCGCACCCCAAAAAGTTAGACAAATATTCTTAATAGAAGTTATTCAAGCTGCTGAGAAGGCTTGTTGTCTGTGAATTGCAGGCGGCAAGCCCTTCAGCTTTGCCTTGATTCTGCGGTTGTTGTAGTAATCCAGATATTCAACGAGTTCCAGCTTGAAGTGTTCCATGGAACGGAACTCCTGCAAATACAGCAGTTCACTTTTGAGCAGCCCGAAGAAATTTTCTATCACTGCGTTGTCCAGACAGTTCCCCTTTTGGCTCATGCTCTGCCGTATGC
>CAKUPI010000220.1 GCA_934675045.1 uncultured Eubacteriales bacterium | reverse complement strand
CCTGTATCCTGTCCCGCGAGCAGCACCCGCAAAAGCCCGTCGTCGTCCTGGCCGAGCTGGAATCGGACGGCCTGACGGCCGACCAGTGGCAGCCCGACGCGCTGCTCGCCCTCTTCGAGGGTGTGGGCGCTTCGGCGCTCATTCTGGCCTGCGCGTCCGACCCGGGCAGGCTTTCCGCCCTTTTGCCCGAGCTGGTCGCCCGCGCCCGCATCCCCGTCGGCGTCTGCCTGCCGCACGGCGCCGAACGCGAGCTGCTGCCCCACATGACGTCGGCGCGGCTGCTGCTGGCCGTCGACGGCGAAAGCCTGAAAACGCTGCGCGCCGCCGCCGAGGAGCTCGATTTCTTTTCCGCCCTGCCCATCCCCGAGGACCTCGAGGACGAGCTTGAGCGCCCCCTGCGCGCCGTCACCGGCGGGCAACTCTTTGACGTCGACCCCGCCATCGACATCGACGCCGACTGCGACATCAGCGACGACGACGTTGTTTTCGCCCGCTGGCTTTTGGAGCAGGAGGAGGAAAACTGGGGCGCCATCCGCGTACATGTGGAAGGGCTTGACGATCTGGCCATTTTTGACGAGAACCAGTACATGCTGCGGGTTCCTCTGGCGCTGGCCAGCGACAGCCCACGGATTTTTGCGCTTGCCGTGCGCCATTTCTGCGGCATCGCGCTCTATGACGGAACCTGCGACTTTGACGAGGAGCTGCTGGAGCGGCTGCACCGCAAATACGGACTGGTCATTCTATAACCCGCAAAAGGCCCTGTGCATCGGCGCACAGGGCCTTTTCAGCCGTCGGAAAAAGGAAATATCTGTTGACAGACACGGCCGCCGCGGCTATGATAAAAGAGGCTCGCCGCCCTGCCGGGCGCCCGCGGCCCACTTTTGAATCGGGAGGTCCTTTGCTTTGAATGCCCTGCTGTTGGTCGCCCTTGTCACGGCGGTTGCCGGTGTCGGCGGCACCGGCCTTGGCGGCATTGTAGGCGCTGCCTTTCACCGCAATTCTTCCAAAACCGTCAGCCTGCTTTTAAGCTTTGCCGGCGGCGTGATGCTCAGCGTCGTCTGCTTTGACCTGCTGCTGGACGCCATCGGGCAAGGCCCCGGCGGCCCCTTTCATATCTTTGTCGTCATCGGCATGATTCTGGCCGGCTACGGCATCGTTTACCTGCTCAACTTTCTCATCGACAAGTGTACAAACCACGAGGTCCCTCACATCGACAAGGACCACCCCAAAACGGCGGACCAGCTTTCCGAACTCATTCACAGCGACCACTACGAAGAGCACAAAAAGCAGAACACGGCGAGCAGCCTGCTCATCGGCGGCATTGTGATGGCCTGCGCCATCGCCCTGCACAACCTGCCCGAGGGCATGGTCATCGGCGCGTCCTACGCGCAGACGGGCACCGCCGCCATCGCCTTTTCCGGCGGAATGGCCATGGCCGTCGTCATCGGCCTGCACAACATCCCCGAGGGGATGTCGGTTTCCGTCCCCCTCATCGCCGGCGGAATGCCCAAGACCCGCGCCGTCCTTCTTACGGCGGTGACCGGCGCGCCCACCATCCTCGGCGCTTTGCTGGGCTATTCGCTGGCCGCCGTCAGCCCCACAAGCCTTGCGCTGTCGCTCAGCTTTGCGGGCGGCGCCATGCTCTATGTCGTTTTCGGCGAGCTGCTGCCCGAGGCCATTCTGATGTGGAAGTCAAAGGCCCCGGCCTTCGGTATGCTGGTCGGCATGCTGGTGGGCCTGATCATCATTTTCGCATAGCGCTGCACACAAAAAGACCGCCGCGGAGAAGCCGTGGGTCTTTCTTATGTGTACGAAGCCCTATGTTACCAGCCACGCCACATGCGGCATTGGCACGGTCTGACATCTGCATGAGCCGTCCTACCCACACACACCAGTATAGGTTCGTCACCTTTTCCTTCTCATATAGCTGTCATCCCTACTGTTCACGCTTTTCTTTTTGGCTAATCATATTTTAACAGCAATCTTTACTTCTATCACACAACTTGCTAATCTGTTTCTGCCACTTCATCCTTGCATACCTTCCCTTTGTTTTGTAGTTCGCAGTTGCCAGACTACATCTCTACTACAACAGGGGGATTTTTATTTTTTCTCATCGGCAGAAGCCGCTTTTGAACCACTCGCCCAGCGAGTAGTTTTCGATATACAAAAAAGGCACATGGACGCTCGTCCATGTGCCTTTTGCAGGGTTGTTTTTGCCTGCTGGGCAAATCAGTCCAGCAGATGACAGGCGGCAAAATGCCCCGGCGCGCATTCCCGCATGGCGGGGTCTTCCGTCCGGCAGCGCTCGCCGGCATACGGGCAGCGGGTGTGGAAGCGGCACCCGGCGGGGACGCTTCCGGCCGACGGCACCTCACCCTTGAGGACGATGCGCTCGCGCGCCTCACGCCCGGCGAGCATGGGAATGGCCGACAGCAGCGCCTGCGTATACGGG
>CAKUPI010000219.1 GCA_934675045.1 uncultured Eubacteriales bacterium | reverse complement strand
ATCGACGCCATCAAGCCCGGGCAGGGCGGGGTGGACTTTGACACCGTTTACCACTACGCCGGGCTGATGATTCTGTTTTACCTGACCTCGTCCATTCTCAGCTACATTCTGGCCATGCTCATGGTGCAGCTGAGCCGCAACGTCGTTTACCACATGCGCAAGGACGTCTACGAGCATCTGCTGCGGCTGCCGGTGCGCTTTTACGACAACCGCGCCATCGGCGATGTGCTGAGCGTGTTGTCCTACGACATCGACAACATCAGCTCCTCGCTGTCGAGCGATCTGGTGCAGATGCTGGCCAGCTTCATCACGGTGAGCGGATCGCTGGTGATGATGCTGTCCATTTCGCCCCGTCTGGTGCTGATCTTCACCTTTACCATTCCGATCACCGTTCTCTTTACCCGCTACCGCTCGCGGCGGGCCCGGGCGCTGTACCGCGTCCGCTCGCGCAGGCTGGGCGAGCTCAACGGCTTTGCCGAAGAGATGACGGGCGGCATGAAAACGGTGCGCGCTTACAGCCGCGAGGACTTCTTCATCGGCCGGTTCGAAGAGAAAAACGCCGCGGCGTGCGAGGCCAACTACCGCGCCGACAGCTTTTCCTGCATGACGGGGCCGATCATCATGTTCATCAACAACCTGTCGCTGGCCCTTGTCAGCATTTTCGGCGGGCTGCTGTATATGAGCGGCGGCATCACGCTGGGCAACGTCTCGTCCTTTGTTTTGTACTCGCGCAAGTTCTCGGGGCCCATCAACGAGTTCGCCAACATCATCAGCGAGCTGCAATCGGCGCTGGCCGCGGCCGAAAGAGTCTTTCGCCTGCTCGACGAGGCCGAGGAAGCCCCCGACGCGCTGGGCGCGGGAGAGCTTGCGGACGTGCGCGGCCGGGTCGTGCTCGACAGGGTGGGCTTTGCCTACGACGAGGAAAAGCCGGTGCTGCGCGATTTCAGCATCGAGGCCGAGCCGGGGCAGGTCGTCGCCATCGTCGGGCCGACGGGCGCGGGCAAAACCACCATTATCAATCTGCTGATGCGCTTTTACGACGCCGATACCGGGTCCATCACCATAGACGGGCAGGAGATACGCGGCCTGACGCGCAGCAGCCTGCGCCGCGCCTGGTCGATGGTCTTGCAGGATACCTGGCTGTTTTCGGGCAGCGTTTTTGAAAATCTGGCCTACGGCAAGGAAAACGTGACGCTGGACGAGGTCAAGGCGGCGGCGCGCGCCGCGCGCATCGACGGCTTTATCGAATCGCTGCCGCAGGGGTACGACACCGTGCTGCGCGACGGCGGCTCCAACATTTCAAAGGGGCAAAAGCAGCTGCTGACCATTGCACGCGCCATGCTGCTCGACGCGCCCATGCTCATTCTGGACGAGGCGACCTCCAACGTCGACACGCAGACCGAGCAGCAAATCCAGTCGGCCATGCTGCGGCTGATGCGGGGCAGAACCTGCTTTGTCATCGCCCACCGCCTGTCCACCATCCGCCACGCCGACAAAATCATCGTGCTGCGCGAGGGCGCCGCCGCCGAATGCGGCACGCACGACGAGCTGATGCAGCGCGGCGGGTATTACAGCGAGCTGTACCACGCCCAGTTTGACACAGTGCTTTGCGAATGTGTATAAGAAAAGCCCGGCACAAAACCTCCCTGCCGGTCAGACAGTAAAATCATTTTTCTCGGAACAGGCATGACCGAAATCATGCCTGTTCCGCTTTTCGCCGCGCGTTTACGGGAACATAGCCCAAAGGGCCGTATCCGAAAACGAGGGTTTCTGCAAAAACAAGTACACCGGTTTTGCCGGCTGACCCGGACGTAAAAGGGGGGGACGTTATGGGGAGCCACATATCTGTATTTCAACGGCTGATTTTGAAGAGATAAAAGCGAGAAGCGGCAGAGAGGATGCCGCGTTTGCGCTTTTGCACTCCGCGGCGCATGAGCTTGCGCATGAGTTTTTCATGTACTTTCTCATACGCGCACATCGGCGTTTTGTAATTCGGTAAAACAGCCATTCTTTTTTAACCGGGTAATTTGGACTTGCATGTTTGACGTGTTTAACGTATAATATGGTAGGATAAAACTAAAATGGCAAAATAAACTGATAAAATAACATGCAAAGGAGACGATATGATGGAACTTCTCAAGACCGGGGTCGCCGGTACGCTGGAATCCGGCGATATCTATGTGGAGATCGAAAAGGGCGGCAGCGGCGTCGAAATCGATCTTCAGAGTACGGTGGCGAGCCTTTACGGCCGCCGTATAAGGGAAGTCATTTCTGAAGTCTTGAATGAGCAGGGGATAACCTCTGCTCATGTTACCGCAATCGACAAGGGGGCGCTCGACTGCACTGTCCGCGCCCGCGTGGCAACTGCGCTGTTCCGCGCCTGCGAACAGAGCGACTGTGGTTTTTGGAAATAAGGAGGCATTATCATGCAACATGAAAAGCGCAGGCTTCGCCGCACCATGATGTTTATACCGG
>CAKUPI010000218.1 GCA_934675045.1 uncultured Eubacteriales bacterium | reverse complement strand
CCGGGAGGAGCGCCCCCTCACTCCGGAGGTGCTGACGCATTGGGCGGAGACACTGTCCCAGCCCCTGTTCGGCCAGCCGTTTTCCTGCGAGCTTGCACAAGTCCCCAGCCGGCAGGAGGCCATGGAGCAGTTTGAGAATGAGATGCGGCTGACGCGATGAACAGGCGCCCGCCGCGCTGCCCGGCGGCAGCTGCAAGGCCCCAAAGCCCTGCGGGTGCAGAATTACTTACAACGGAGAATACACATGACATTTGAAGTTCACAGCGATATCACCAATCGATCCATGACCGCAGCTGCCCGCGCGATGCGAAAGGTGCTGCGGCGAAAGAGAAACATGATTTGGACCATCTTCGGCTGGAGCGTCTTTTTATTCAACGCTCTGCTGCTGATTCCATTCGACGGAGAGCCTTTTGCGCTTGATGCCAGAACGTTGATTTCCCTGCTGGCAGAGGTGATGCTGCTGTCCGCTCTGCTGTTTCAGGACCGGTTCAACGGCATGATCGCCCGCAAAAACACGCTGGCGGGCACAAAGGAATATCATGTCGCGTTCGGCGAGGATTCTTATACCGTCGTTACGGCGGTCACCACCTCCACCTTCCGCTACGAGCTGATCGAAGCCCTCGCGGAGTCGCAGGACTACATCATCCTTCTGATGAAGAAACGCTATGTGCAGCCTCTGGACAAGCGCACCCTCACCGGCGGAACGGTGGAGGATTTCAAGCGCTTCCTTGAGGAAAAAACCGGAAAGCCGTTCCGGCGCATCAGGTAAAGGGCTTTTCCCACCGGCATGGGAGGTTGACGGCGGCATGCGAATCTCCTATAATAGGGGCAGAATAAAACGCTGCCCCATCCGGACAGGCGGGCCGTGAGGAGAGAGGAGAACCGCAATGAAAAAGGTTTTGGTTGTTGTGGACATGCAGAAGGACTTCGTGGACGGTGCGCTGGGGTCTCCCGCGGCGGAGGCCATCGTTCCCGCGGCCGCGGAGAAAATTCGGGCCTTTGACGGCGACGCCGTTCTGGTGACGCTGGATACCCATGACGAAAACTACCTGCAAACGCTCGAGGGGCAAAAGCTGCCCGTCCCCCACTGCATCAAGGGCACGCCGGGGCATGCGCTGAACGGTGACATTCAGGCGGCGCTTGCGGGGAAAAACTGCATTTCGGTGGAAAAGCACACCTTCGGCTCCTTCGATGTGCTGAAAATCCTCGCGGAAAAGTACCCGGAGGAAGCCCCGGAGCTGGAGCTTTTCGGCCTGTGCACGGACATCTGCGTGATCTCCAACGCCCTGCTTCTCCGCGCGGCCTTCCCGAACGCAAAAATCACCGTGGACGCCCGCTGCTGCGCCGGCGTGACCGAAGAGCGGCATCGGGCCGCCCTCACCGCAATGCAGTGCTGCCAGATCGACGTGGTGGAGGGGTAGCGATAGCCTTCCTTTTGGCCTTGCCCGCAAAGCGCAGGCGCCGGCAGATGCTGTGTGCATCCCCTCCCCTGCCGGCCGCCGCCTTGCTGCAATGCATCCAAAAGTGCTCAGAGACCCTCGGTTCTCTGAGCGCTTTTTTATCCTCCGGCTCCCGCCCGCTTCCGGCTGTTCGCCGGCGCCGCCCTTACAGCTGCTGCGTCTCCATTTGCTCCATGACGTCAAAGTGGTTTTTCTCATACCGGATAAGCCCGTCCCTGCGCATGAGGGACAGCTCGTTGGAAAGGGCGCTGCGCTCCACGCTGAGGTAGTCGGCCAGCTGCTGACGATTAAAGGGGATGTCAAAGGAATAGCTGCCGCTGCGCTTGATGCACTCCGAAAAATAGGACAGCAACCGCCTGCGGATGGACTTGGGGCCGGTGTGCAGCACCCGGCGGGAAAGCTGCAGGTTTTTCTCCGCGCACAGCGCCAGCAGGTTCCGCACAAGCCGCATGTGGTGCGGGCAGACCCTGGCGCACGGCTCCAGCACCCGCCCCACATGCAAAAGCAGCACCTGCGTGTCCTCGGCGGCCGTCACGTTGACCAGCAGCGGCTCGCCCGGCACACAGGCGTAGGCCTCGGCAAAGACGCCGCCGGGGCCGATGCTGCTCAAAACGCTGTTGTTGCCCCACACGTCCCCCATCTCGATGATGACCCGGCCGGAGAGCACCACCCCGATCTGCTCCGTGACCGTCCCCTCCGGGAAGAGGATCGCGCCCTTTGGAAAAGCGCGCGTCTTCGCGCGCAGGCAGCCGAGGATTCCGTCGATGTCCGGCGGCTCCATTCCGCGAAAAAGCTTGGTGTTTGCCAGATTGATCTGCATATTTTTCGCCTCCACGTTGGCATACCAACAGACTTTCATCAACC
This sequence comes from uncultured Eubacteriales bacterium, assembly GCA_934675045.1. Lineage (GTDB taxonomy): Bacteria > Bacillota > Clostridia > Oscillospirales > Butyricicoccaceae > Ventrousia. The sequence goes on along the minus strand of CAKUPI010000218.1, from coordinate 169 downwards.
ATGATAGTAGAATTGGGCCATAAAGTCAAATAAACTGTGCGGAGGGCATCAAAATGATTCGAAGAATTATCGAGATCGACAAGGAAAAATGCAACGGCTGCGGCGCCTGCGCCGAGGCCTGCCACGAGGGCGCCATCGCCATGGTAGACGGCAAGGCACAGCTCATGCG
>CAKUPI010000217.1 GCA_934675045.1 uncultured Eubacteriales bacterium | reverse complement strand
CTGCCGCAAAAACTCCTGCTTCGAGGCGCCGGAGCCCCGCGCTTCGCGGTACAGCTGCACCAGCTCGGGCACGACCTCTTCCCCTTCGCCGATGACGATGATATCAAAAAAGTCGGCCACAGGCTCACAGTTGTAGACGCAGGGGCCGCCCGCGATGACAAGCGGCGTCAGCTCCCGCCGCTGGCTGGCGTACAGTGGAATCCCCGCCATGTCGAGCATGTTGAGGACGGCCGTATAATTCAGCTCATACTGCAAGGTAAAGCCGAGAATGTCAAAGCCGGAGAGGGCGTCTCCGCTTTCCAGCGCGTACAGCGGAACCTTGCGCGCGCGCATTTCGCGCTCCATATCGACATAAGGCGCGTAGACCCGCTCGCACCAAACGCCCTCCATGGAGTTTAGCAGCCCGTATAAGATTTTGGAGCCCAGATGGGACATTCCTATTTCATAAAGCTCGGGAAAACAAAAGGCAAAGCGGACATCGACCTCCCGCTTGTCTTTGATAACCGTTCCGTATTCCCCGCCGGTATAGCGCGACGGCTTTTTGACGTGCTCCAGGCACGCCGCCAGTTGATTGTTCATGGTACCTCCCATGCGGTTTGCGCATCAGTAATCATCAATATGATATCCCACCGCAGGGCCGATGTAAAGAAAAATCTCACAGGAGGCCCCGGCCGCGCACGCCGCCTTTTCGCCGCGGGCCGGCGCCCGGAGAGGCTCTGTTTTCCCGCGCGGCGGAAAGAGCCAGCAGCGCGGCAAGCAGCAGAGAGGCATTGCGCCGTGTGCAGCACAGCAGCAAAACGCCGGCCGCCGTCAGCAAAACGCCCGCCGCAAGGGAAGCGAGCTGCGCGGCCCGCTCCCCCTTCTCGCTGCCCCACACCGCCAGCAAAACGGCCCGAAGGGCCCGTCCCCCGTCCAGCGGCGCGGCGGGCAGCAAATTAAAAAGCGCCAAAATCAGATTGACGCCGCAGAAATAAAAAAGATTTTCGCCCGGCTGCACCCTTGCTGCACCGCCGGCCGCCAATGCCGCGGCAAGGTTGACTGCGGGGCCGGCAAGCGCCGTTGCGGCATCGGCCGCGTAAGAAGTCTGGCGGCAGGGGGTGTAGTCTATTTTCATTCCCCCCAGCGCTGCGGTTATCCGGTTGATTTGCCCGCCGTACAGCAAAATGGCGGTCAGGTGACCGCATTCATGCAAAACGGCCGCCGCCAGATAGAGCAGAATCCAGCCGTCCTTATCAAAGATAAGAACCAGCGACGCCGCGATCAGCGCCGGATATGTGACGGTCAGCTTCTTCATCCTTATGAAAAGCTGAGGTAGTCAAAGGGGTTCAGCACCCGGCCGTTTCGGCGGATTTCAAAATGCAGATGCGGCCCTGTCGACCATCCGGTGCTCCCCACTGCCGCAATCTTCTCCCCCATGTCCACCCTGCTTCCCTTTTTGACGTAGACTTTGCTCAAATGCCCGTAAAAGGTTGCAAAGCCGTCCGGGTGGGACAGCAGCAGATAATTGCCGTAAACGGCGCTGTAACCGGCTTCGGCCACCGTTCCCCGGGCAAAGCTGCTGACGCGCGTTCCCTTTGCCGCGCCCAGATCGACGCCGTAATGAAAGGTGGTGTTGCCGTGAATGGGGTGAATCCGATAGCCGAAAGGCGAGGTGACTCTGCCGCCGCTGAGCGGACGCCGGCAGTCAAACCCGAGCTTGTATTTTTCGTCATCGACCCTGTCGGGGCTTGGGATTTTAAAAGAAACGTTGGGCGTGTCGTCGTCCAGCTCCTCGCCGGGCAGCTCAAACCGCAGATTGCGCGCCGTAATCGCCTCTGGCATGGGGCTTTCGGCAATGGCAGGCAGCACCAGCCTATCGGGCGCAAGGCCGGCGGCGTACCCGGTCGCCGTGGGCTGCCCGTCCTGCCCGGGGGCCGTTTCGTCGTGCCGGTTGCTTTCCGGCTCTTCGGCCTCACGCGCCGACCTGCCCGGCTCGTGCGGCGCCGGCTGCTTTTCTTCCGTTTCAAGGCCCAACAGCTTTTTTCCAAAAGTCACAACAGCGCTTTCGTCCTTCCCCTGGCTCTCGCCTATCAGCGCATGCCCCAAAACGGCCACGGCGTCCTTCACGCTGCCGCCGCCGCTCAGCACGTCGTTCATGCCCTCGCGCAGGACCTCCAGCCTGCCCCCGCCGGTCAGGCGCAGTCCGGCCGCCAGCAAAAGAACGGAAAAAATGCAAAAAAATCGCGAAAGGCCTTTTGCACCTTCGCTTCGCCGCGCCGCGGCATAACGCCCTCTGCCATGGGCCCTGCGGCGCGCTGCGAGATGGCGTCGATTGGCTCTTCTTCGGTCCATACTCTCCCCCTTTTCCGCTTGATACTTATCATGCCGCACGGACATGGCCGCACATCGGTCCGTATGCCTCAAACCCCGCCTGCGCGGGCGGCGGCCTGTGAAAAGCCCCGGAGGACCGGGCTTTTCACAGGGGCCTCTCCCGTCCGCCGCTTACAGAATGATGCAGATCAGCCCGCCGCTCCCC
>CAKUPI010000216.1 GCA_934675045.1 uncultured Eubacteriales bacterium | reverse complement strand
GCTCAACGCCACGGGGTGGAACATTTCGCGCGGCGACATCCGCTGGGGGCTGGCCAACACCCATTTCGGGGGGCGGCTCGAGGTGGTGCGGCGCCGGCCGCTGTGCATGATCGACGGGGCGCACAACCCCGACGCCGTCAAGCAGCTCTGCCGCGCGATGGACAGCTTTTTTGCCGGAAAGCGCGTCATTACCGTCATGGGCATGCTGCGCGACAAGGATTATGAAACCTGCATTGCGCAGGTGGCCGCGCGCAGCACCGGCTTTATCGCGGCGCACCCCGACTCCCCGCGCGCGCTCGAGGCGCGGGAGACGGCCGAAATCGCCGCGCGGCACTGCGCGTCGGTGCGCGTACAGCCCGACCCCGGCCGGGCGGCGCGCGAGGCCATGCAGGAGGCCGGCGAGGACGGGGTCGTCATCGCCTGCGGCTCGCTGTATATGATAGGGGAGTGCAAAAAGGCCTTCGCCGAAGGCTGAAGCCGGGCGCAAGGCGCCGTTCGCTAAAAACCGACAGGCCCATGTTTGTAAAATAATGGTGTGCCCTTGGGGGCGCGCCATTATTTTTTTTATGCCAAAAGGACAGGCCCGGCCGGGCGGCGGGCCGGAGACCGAGGTGAAGAAATGGAAATTGATCAGAAACGCGAGGGGAATGCCCTGTGCATCGCGCTTTCGGGCGAGCTGGGACATCACGAGGCCGTCGCGGCCATGCGGCAAATCGGCGCCGGCATCGACGAAGAGGTGCCGCGATCGGTCATTCTGGACTTAAGCGAGGTCGGGTTTATGGACAGCTCGGGAATTGCGGTGGTGCTGCGCGCCTTTCAGGCCTGTCAGGCCGCGGGCGGGCATTTCTGCGTCAGGGGGGCGCAAAAGCAGGCGCGCCGCGTGCTGGACGCCGCCGGGCTTTACCGAATGATATCGTTTATTTAAGGGAGAGAAGGACAATGAAAAAGGCCATAAATAGCTTTACCATGCGCTTTCCGAGCCGATCCAACAACGAAGCCTTTGCGCGCGCGTCGGCCGCCGCCTTCATCGCGCAGCTGGACCCGACGCTGGACGAGCTCAACGACATCAAAACGGCGGTGTCCGAGGCGGTGACCAACTGCATCGTGCACGGGTACCGCGACACGGTGGGCAGCATCACCATGACGGTGAAAATTGTCGAGCCGGACACGGTGGAGATCACCGTGCGCGATCAGGGCTGCGGCATCGACGACCTCGCCCGTGCGCGCACGCCGCTGTTCACCACCGGCGGCGCCGAGCGCAGCGGCATGGGCTTTACCATCATGGAGAGCTTTATGGACAAGCTGAGCGTGCGTTCCGCGCCCGGAAAGGGGACGGTTGTGCGCATGTGCAAGGCGCTTCGGCAGCGGCAGCCCGGGAGCGGCCGATGACGGCGGGCGGCGCGCTGCCGGTGTGCGGCGCCCCGGCCTTTGACGGAAGCGACGAGCAGCGTCTGGTGGAGCAGAACGCCGCCCTCATCTGGAGCGTGGTGCGGCGGTTTACGGGCCGCGGCGTCGAGCCGGACGATCTGTTCCAGCTGGGCAGCATCGGCTTTATCAAGGCGGTGCGCGGCTTTGACCCGGCTTACGGCACCCGGCTTTCTACCTATGCCGTGCCCAAAATAGCGGGGGAGGTCAAGCGCTTTCTGCGCGACGACGGCATGATCAAGGTCAGCCGCAGCGTCAAGGAAAACGCCGCGCGGATCGGCGCGGCCCGCGCCCGGCTGGAAAGCCAAAGGGGCGGCGAGGTGCGCCTGAGCGACCTGTGCGCGGCGACCGGGCTGTCGGCCGATGAAATTGCCGTGTGCGAGGGCGCGGGCGCCGGCGCCTTTTCGCTGGACGCCGACATCGGCGAAGAGGGCTTTACGCTGAAGGATGTGCTGGGCGAGGGCATGGAGGAACAGCTGGTCGAGAACATTGCGCTGCGTCAGGCGCTCGAAAGGCTGCCGGAGCGGGAGCGGTCGGTGCTGGCCCTGCGGTTTTTCCGCGATTTTACCCAGCAGAAAACGGCCGACGCGCTCGGCATTTCGCAGGTGCAGGTGTCGCGCGTCGAGCGCAGGGCGCTGATCCGGCTGCGCGAAATCCTGGCGGGGTGAAGGGCGGCGCGCGCCGCCTTTGCCCGGCGGCCGGGGAAGGGGCACTTTACAAAAAGTTTACAAAAAAGTCATGAATTATCGATAGAAGTGAAGCATAAACTGGCGTATACTGTTACACAGAAAGCGTGAGAAAGGAGGCTGCTATGAGAAGAGAAGCAAAGGAACTCCCCCGGTATTACTACGGCGACGTCGACGAACTGATTTTTCGGGACGAAGACGTGTATGTCAGCGAAAAGTAAGCCAAGGAAGTAAATGCCGCGAAAGCGGTTTTTTTTATTCCCTGTTCAAGATAGAGAAAGGGCGCGGGCGGTGAAAGCCGCGCCCTTTCCGCTGCGGCGAGGAAAAAAGCCGGATGCTTGCGGGCCGGTCGTAAAACAGTTAACGGAGCGTATCGATACAGATACGCTCCATTTCTCATGCCAACATACTGCGAAACAGGGAGCAGCCCCTTGGC
>CAKUPI010000215.1 GCA_934675045.1 uncultured Eubacteriales bacterium | reverse complement strand
CAAACGACACGCCGAGCACAACGGGGATCATCAATAGTATGCGCTTGATTACATACCGGTACATTCAGACTGTCCCTCCTCTTTCCGCCGATAAAGCAGGGCGGAGCCTCCCCCGGTCGGAAGGCTCCGCCCACTGAGTTTCAGGGTTTTGCTATGCCGTGCCGATCAGTTCCAGCTCCAGTCGTAAACGTTGTAGTTGTTGGGCTGATTGACAACGTTCAGGTCTTTGTTCCAGACATACGGCTGCGCCTTGTGGATCAGAGGAATGAGGCAGGCAGTTTCCATGATCATGTCGTTGAGCTTCTGGTAATGGGCCTTGCGCTCGGCGGGATCCATGATCTGAAGGCCTTCTTCAAACATGCTGTCAAACTTCTTGTAATCGAACTTGTCGCCTTCAAACTTGACAAAGTAGGCACCGACGTTGGTGCTGACGACCTTGTCGGAGAGGGCGCTGTAATCACCGCTCTGCGTGCCGCCGGTCATGTCCATGTCAAAGTCCTGCGAACGGGCGCGGGTCAGAGCCGTGTACTCCTCGACCAGCTCGTTCTTGGCGTGGATGCCGACCGCTTCCATGTTGGCCTGGGCAACCTGGGCGCACTTTTCAAAGTGGCTGCCCGGGAAGCACAGCAGGTTGCCGACGTCGACGCCGTTGGCAAAGCCGGCCTCGGCCAAAAGCTCCTTGGCCTTTTCGGGGTCGTAGTTGTACACCAATCCGCCGTCGGGCGCCGCGACGTTATATTGGGGATTTTCCATATAATCGGCCTCGGTGGCGTAGCCGTCAAAGGCGGCGATGTTCATCGATTCCTTGTCCATGCTGTAAGCGATGGCCTTGCGGACATAGTCGTTTTCCAGCTTGTCGTTGGCCATCCAGTTGACGGCCAGATAGGTGACGTGGTTGGCCGGCATGATCTCGGTCTTGAACTTCTCGTTGGCAACCAGATCGTTCCAGTTCGCGATGGGGGCGGTGTACCAGTCCAGCTCGCCCGACTCAAAGGCCAGCAGGCCGGCCGAGAAGTCGACGATGGGAGTGTAGTTGATGTGCTTGATGGAGGCTTCGCCGCGGTAGTAGTCGGGGAAGGCTTCAAGCGTCCACTTGACGTCGGCGTCGAGCGAGGTGATCATGTACGGGCCGGTGCCGGCCAGCGCCACCTTGGTGCCGAACTCGTCGCCCTGCTCGGTGACGACCTTTTCGCTCATGATGCCGATTTTGCACATGTTGCAAAGGAAGGAGGCGTCGGGGTACTTGAGGTGGATGGCGACCGTCTGATCGTCGAGGGCCTCGGCCGATTCAAAGGACAGCGTCTGCGAGCTCCAGCCGGGGGCCTTGGTGACGCGGTTCCAGGACCAGACAACGTCGCTTGCCTTGACATCGTCGCCGTTGTGGAACTTGACGCCGCTGCGGAGCTTGAAGGTGTAGGTCTTGCCGTCCTCGCTGACCTCGTAGCTCTCGGCCACACGCGGCTCTATCTCCAGCGTGGCTTCATCCTGGAAATAGAGTCCTTCGTACATCTGCTGCCGGACCAGCATGTCCTGCAGGTTGCGGACGCCATGCGCGTCGATGGAGGCGAGATTGGCTTTGATGCTCAGGTTGACGGTGTCGCGTTTTTCGCCGCTCTGCGTGCCGCCGGAGCTGCCCTGATTCCCGGAGTTTCCGGTGTTTCCGCTCTGGCTGCCGTTTCCTGTCGGCGCGCAGGCCGCAAGCAGCAGACTGGCCGCCAAGACGACCGCCAGCAGCAATGCAAGTCTCTTTTTCATTTTTCTTCCTCCTTGTATTTTCCAGCTTTTTTATCATTCACCGCGGTTTTGGGAGCGCGCAGCAAATTTTCAAATTTCATCCAGCGGATACGCCGGTCGTTTCACGCGGACATAGTGCAGCTTGCGCGGGTCCTGCGGCAGCAGGCCGGGGCATTCGACGTCTATCACCCGCTTGGCCAGCGGCTCAAAGGCCGCGCGGAAATGGATGGTCGATTTGACGACCAGAATCTTTTTGGCCGTCGGCTCAATGCCGTGTGCGCGGAAAATCTGGGGGTCAAAGGGCTGGGTGACGTTGCAGGACACGATGACCTCGATTCCGCCGATGACGACGACGGCCGACTTGCGCAGATCGACGGGCAGTCCGCCGCCCATGGGCCCCGCGTTTTTGTACTTGCCGTCGCACAGCAGCTTGACATAGGCCTCGCACTCGATCGGCCCGCCCAGGATTTCGGGCCTTTCCTTTCCGCCCAGCCTGAGGTGCACCGTATTCCCCACGCCGGCCCTTTCGGCGGCCTCTACCGACTCCGGGTCGTAGATGAGGGCCACCGCCGCGTCCTGCACGTCCTTCTCTATCATGGCGCGCAGCAGGTGTGTGCCGTCGCAGGTCGAGCCGCCGCCCGGGTTGTCGGTGACGTCGGCCAAAACGACCGGCCCCTCCGGCTCCTTTTCCGCCAGGGCAATGGCTTCCCCGGCGCTGTACAGCGGCCGCCGAAGCTCCCTGCGGCTCTCCCATATCTCGCCGGCGATTTTGTCGGCAATGGCCTGCGCCAGCTCGGGGTCGTTGTCGGTGACGGCCACGACGGTCAGCCCGGTTTCG
>CAKUPI010000214.1 GCA_934675045.1 uncultured Eubacteriales bacterium | reverse complement strand
CCCCTACGGCATGCGCACGCACCCCATCACCGGAAAGTACAAGCTGCACACCGGCGTCGATCTGCGCGCCGGCAGGGGAACCAAAATCTTTGCGGCCAACGGCGGCACGGTCATCACCTCGGCGTACAGCGCGGCCTATGGCAACTATGTCGTCATCAACCACGGCGGCGGCGTTTCCACCCTGTACGCGCACATGACCAAGCGCGCCGTCAGCAAGGGCAGCACCGTCAGCCGCGGGGACGTCATCGGCTACGTAGGCTCGACCGGCTATTCGACCGGCCCGCACCTGCATTTTGAAATCATCAAAAACGGCAGCACGATAGACCCCATGACCCAGTTCAAAAAGCAATAAACGGCGCGCCGTCGGGAAAAACCGCGCAATTCCCGGAACCTCAGCAAGGAGTTATGCATGAAAAAGAAACGCACAATCGCAATGGGCTCGGCACTGATGCTCATTTTCCTCACGGTCGTCGCCACCTTCAACATCACTTTTTTTGTGTCGTCCGAGTATTACAGCAGGCGCCTGAGCAACCTTCAGGAGCTGGAAGGCCGCTATAAAAAGCTCAAAGAGGCCAGCGATTATGTCGAGCAGTACTTTGTCGGCGAGTACGACGAGCAGGCGCTGGTAGACGGCGCTGTCGCCGGGTATATCGACGCGCTGGGCGACCGCTGGTCGGGCTATTATTCGGCAGAGCAGACGCAGGCGCTGCTCGAAAGCGAACAGAACACCTATGTCGGCGTCGGAATCACCATTTCCTATGCCGAAGAGAGCGAGTACCGCATCACCGCCGTCACCCGCGACGGCCCGGCGCAGCAGGCGGGGATTCAGCCCTTTGACGTGCTGCAGGCCGTTGACGGCGTAGCGGTGCAGGACTTTGCCACTTACGACGATATGGTCAGCGCCGTGCGCGGCGAGGCGGGCACGCAGGTGGTGCTCACCGTGCTGCGCGGGTCGGAAAGCCTGGATTTTACCGTGACCCGCGCCGAGGTCTACGAAGAGCAGATCACCATCGAGCTGCTCGAGGGCGGCGTCGGATACATGGCGATTTCCAGCTTTGACGCCAATGTCGATACGGAGTTTTCGCAGAAGCTGCAGGAGCTTTTGAAGCAGGGCGCGACCTCGCTGGTCTTTGACGTCCGCTTCAACCCCGGCGGGTATGTCGAGGTCATGTGCAGCATGCTCGACCAGCTGCTGCCCGAGGGCACCATCATCAGCATGTGCTATAAGGACGGAAAGACTTACAGCAGCAAGTCGGACGCCGCCTGCCTTGAAATGCCGATGGCCGTCATCACCAACGCCTATTCCGTTTCGGCGGCCGAGTTTTTCGCCGCCGCATTGCAGGAGTACGGCGTCGCCACCGTCGTCGGCGAGCACACGGGCGGAAAGGGCTTTGCCCAGAACCTGATCAAGCTCGAGGACGGTTCGAGCATCAACCTGTCCATCGCGCGCTATTACACCCCCAAGGGGGTCAGTCTGGCCGGCGTCGGAATCGCGCCGGATCGCGAGGTCGTCATGCCGGAGGAGGACCTTTACAACTTCTACCAGCTGACGCACGAGCAGGATTTGCAGCTTCAGGAGGCCATCGCCGCCGTGACGCAGACGGCGCCCGGCAAAACCGATGCGCCCGCGCAGCCGGATGCGCCCGCCGAGCCAAAAGAGCCGGCGAGTGCGCAGTAACCGCGGCTTCGGATGTTTTCCCATTGCGCCCCGCAGGACGGCGTTGGCCGCTTTGCGGGGCTGCTGTTCTGTTTTCGCCCCGCTTTGCATAGGCATGGATATACCCCGGGAGCAGGTCTCGGGGCGTAAGGTCCGGCATCCTGAAGCGGCGGTGATGATGTGTGTTTGGAGTATTGACCATTGAACGGAAAAAGAACGCGGGGCTGTGGGAGAAGCTGCGGCTGCGGCTGTGCCCGCGCACGGCCGTCCGGTGCGAAACCGATTCGGTGCGCATGGCGGTTTTTCTCAAGGTGACGCTGACCCTGCCGGAGCGGGCGGGGCCGCGCCTGACGCGCCGCAGGCTGCGCAGGTGCATGGCCCTGATGCGTCTGCGCGGCATTCACCGCGCCGTTTTGCCGCCCGAGGCGGAGTGCGAGGCCCAAGCGGCCTGCATTGCCCCCATCCGCGCCAAAACGGCGGTGCAGAGCTGCGCAGCGGACGCCGTGCTGCTGGCGCTGCGGGCCATGGACGTCCGGCCGGAGCAGACGGGGGTCACCCTGATTGCCGAGCGCGCCGGCAGAGATGTGCAGACGGCGGCCTTTGAGCTGGCCCGCCGGGTGCGGTGCGTCCGTGTGTGCAGCCGCGTGCCGGCCCCCGCGCTGCGCCGCCGGCTGTACGAGGAGTACGGCATCGCCGAGCACGCGCCGCCGTCTGACGCCTGCGGGGCCGCCCTTGTCTTTGACGAGACGGAGGAAGGGCTGGAAGGGTACGGCGCGGTGTGCAACCTCTGCGGTCACGCCCTGCGCCCGCACGGCCGCCCCGAGTACCGCTGCCGGCTTTCGTGCGCGCCGGAGATTCTGGCGCGAAAGCCGCCGGAGGCGGACGAGAGCGATTTTACCGCGGCTTTGTATCTTTGCC
>CAKUPI010000213.1 GCA_934675045.1 uncultured Eubacteriales bacterium | reverse complement strand
GTTCTCCGGGGGCGATTCCAGCGTAATGCGCCCGAGCTTTCCGCTGCGGAACTCGTCGAGCAGCACACGCGCCATTCGCTCGGTGTTGATTTCGCCGCCGCTGACGACAAAGCCGCGCTTTTTGCCCAGCGCGCACAGGCCGTCGTAAGGCTCGCTCAGGTCCGGGCAGATGCCGTAGCGCCTTTCGACAGCGCCGGGGGCCTCCTTTTCCAGCTGGACCAGCAGCCGGCAGGCCAGGTCCTCGAGGTCGAGAATCTCGTCGCGAATGGTGCCGGTAAAGGCCAGCCGGTAACCGGCATCGTCGTCGTCGATTTTGGGCCACAGCATACCCGGCGTGTCCATAAAGTCAAAGCCGCCGGGCAGGGTATACCACTGCTTTCTGCGGGTGACGCCGGGCCTGTCCTCGGCGACAGCCGATTTGCGGCCCAGCAGCCGGTTGATAAACGAGGATTTCCCGACGTTGGGAATGCCCACTATCATCAGCCGAATGGTTTTGCCGGTCTGTCCCTTCTCCTCGTTGCGGCGGATCAGATCGGCGCACACCGTGCGGACCGCGGCGCTGAAGGCGGGCAGGAACCCCCCTTTCTGGCTGTCGGTCGCCATGACGTTCAGCCCCTGCGCGCGGTAATACTCCATCCACCGCGCCGTCTTGTCGGGGTCGGCCTGATCGGCTCTATTCAGGACCAAAAGCCGCCGTTTCCCCTGTGCCAGCTTGTCCAGGTCCGGGTTGCGGCTGCTGTGCGGAATCCGCGCGTCGACAATTTCGCATACCGCGTCGACGTTTTTCAAATCCTCCAGCATCAGGCGGCGGGTGCGCGCCATGTGCCCGGGATACCAATTGATGCTCATTGAACTGTACCTATCCTTGTAAACGGAAATACGCGGAAAAAGACCTTGCCGATGATATTCTCGTAAGGCAGCGCGCCGATCTCGGCAAGACGGCTGTCCGAGCTATGGTTGCGGTTATCACCCATCACAAAAGCGTGGTTTTCCGGAACCTCATACGGATACGAAAGGCTTCCCGTGCTGCGAATGGCCTCGGCGATATAAGGCTCTACCAGCTCTTCGCCGTTTACGCTGACCATGCCGGTGACAGGATCGATGCTGATCGTGTCGCCCCCCTTTGCGATAACGCGCTTGACCAACGGCTCATTTTCGTAATAGGGCGCGTAAACCACGACAATGTCGCCTTTTTCCGGCTCGTCGTAACCGGCTATCTGCACCAGCACCTGATCGTGATCGACCAGCGTCGGAAGCATGGAGCTGCCGTCGACGCCGGAAAAGCGCACAAAAAAAACCGACAAAATCACCAGAAAGGTCAGCGCAAAGACCAGTGCCTCGCCCCAGTAAAACAGGTCGGAGACCACCGAGGTTTTCTCTTTGTCGCTCTTATCCTGTGCCAGACGCCTGCCTGTATTCCTATTGTCTGCCAATGCAATCACGGCCTTTTTTAAAAATAAGAGGGACGGCTGACCGTCCCTCTCTCGCGCGCTTTAGATATCCTGTTTGACTTTGGCGGCCTTACCGACTCTGCCACGCAGATAATAAAGCTTGGCGCGTCTGACTTTACCCTTGCGCACAACTTCGAACTTCTCGATGTTGGGGGAATGTACAGGGAAAGTTTTTTCGACGCCGACGCCATAAGACATGCGGCGGACGGTGACAGTCTCCTGAATGCCACCGTGCTTTTGGGCAATGACCGTGCCCTCGAACACCTGGATTCTTTCGCGGTTGCCTTCCTTGATCTTGGCGTGAACACGGACGGTGTCGCCAATCCCGAAGTTAACGGCGTTTTCCTTGAGCTGCGGCTCTGTCAGTCTTTTGATGAGATCCATATATCAGATTTCCTTTCGTCTTAGGCGTTCGTGCCCTGACAACGGCAGAGGACCACCCGTAATACATGCCTTGATATATTAGCACAAACGCCGCGAAATTGCAACAGTTTTAAAAAAATTCTTTACCGTTTTCATCCAGAATCGCGCACCGTGTGTAGGTGACGGCGGCGGTTTCGGGCAAAATCCCCTTTTCGGTCATGGCCTGCGTCAGGTAAGCCGGGTTCAGCGGGTCCTCCCCCGCCTGCAAAACGCAGCGGCAAACGGTATCCTCCCCCCGCTCGGCAAAGTCGAAAGAGCGGACATAATCCTGCAAATCAATCTCCTTGCTGCCCCGTTTGGAGCGTTTTTCCAGCCGGATGGGCGAGGCAAAGGCCTTTGCGGCCGCTTTGGCGCAGTGCACGCCGTGCCATACGACTTCAAAGGAACACAAGACGGCCTGCGCCACCGGGCGCACGGCCTGTCCCACCCGCAAAACGCGCAGACCGGCGGGCAGCGCGGCATTCAGCCGCTCTGTCAGCCCCTCCGGCATTTCGTCGGAGGTCAGCTCAAAATCGAAAAGATCGTAACGGCTGCGGTACCCGGTAGACAGCGGAACGAGAATAGACAAAACAATGTGCGGGTTAAAGCCGGAGGAATACCGCACCGGCAGTGCGGCTCGGCGCAGAGAGCGCTGCAGCGCTTTCATCAGGTCCAGATGTGAAATATAGCAGGCCGGCTCGTCTTTGGCAAACAGCACGCGGATTTTATACATCGCATTTTCCTCCCGTCAGAGACAGCGCGCCGCAGCCGTTGCACCGGGTCTTGCAGTCGGGCGTCGGAAGCCCTTCGAGCGAACGGTCATACTCACGGCGCAGGTAGTCC
>CAKUPI010000212.1 GCA_934675045.1 uncultured Eubacteriales bacterium | reverse complement strand
CGTTGCTGCCGAACCCGGCCCTTTCGCCGGCCTCCTGCACCGAAACGCCCCTGCGCAGCAGGGCGCGGGCGCGCAGCACCCGGCAGTGGGTGATGTATTCGCCCACCGAGAAGCCGGTCGCCTCTTTAAACCGGTGGCACAGCGTCGACTTGCTCATCAGGCACTCGCCGGCCAGCTCGTCGAGCGTCAGGTGACGGCCGAGGTTGGCGCGGATGTAGCCGATGGCGGCCGCCGCCACCGCGTCGGGCGGGTTTTCGGGCAGCAGGGAGGACGGATCGCCGGTCCACAGGTCGCATATCAGAGCCAAAATGCCCAAAAAAGCCGACCGGCGGTGCAGTGTGCCGGCCGTGTCGGTCTTGTGCTGATCCAGCTCTTCAAAAAGCCGCAGGCAGCGCTCGAAGTTCTCGCGCCCCAGCTCGACGCCGCGGCTGCCGCCCGAAAGCCTTTCGGCGATGGAAAGGGCATTTTCCTCCTCAAGCGCCTCCTGCGAAAAGTGCAGCACATAACGGCTGTACGCGCAGCGGCGCCGGGAAAAGCTGCGGTGCGGCGCCGAGGAGTCTATCAGGAACAAAAGCCCCCGGCGCAGCGGCCATGCCTGCCGGTCGATAAAAATATTGCCGCCGCAGGTCAGGGGGAGCAAAAGCTCAAACCCCTCGTGAAAATGCGGCCGCTCCATGTACCAGCGGTCGCTGTCCCGTCTCTGTACCTCGATGTCCCAGTCCTGCATGGCGTTCTTCCCCGCCCTTTCGCTGCTCAAAGCATACCATAAACTTGCAAGATGTGCAAACAAAACCGCTCAATGGGGAAAGAAGCGGGCCGGTTTCTGCTATACAATAGTACTAACTTATTTCCAAAGGAGAAAACGAATGTGCACATCGCTTGTCCGCCCCATGACGGCGGAGCTGTCCGAGTATCTGCGCGACGAATCACGCACCGCCGGCACGGCCGAAAGCATTTCCTTTCCCCGCACCGAAAACGAGGTTTCCGACATTCTGCGCAGCCTGCACCGGCAGGGCACGCCCGTCACCGTACAGGGGGCGCGCACCGGCCTGGCCGCCGCCGCCGTCCCCTTCGGGGGGCATATTCTCAACCTGAGCCGCATGGACAGGGTGCTGTCGCTGCGCGAGAGCGGCGGCGCCTTTTCGGTCACCGTGCAGCCGGGCGTCGTTCTGCTGAAGCTGCGGAAGATGATCGCCGCGCGCCGGTTTGACACGTCGGGCTGGAGCACCGGTTCCCTGCGTGCGCTGAAGGTGCTTGCGGCGGCGCCCGAGCAGTTTTTCCCCACCGACCCGACCGAAACGACGGCCACCCTCGGCGGCATGGCGGCCTGCTGCGCCTCGGGCGCGCGCAGCTATCTGTACGGCTCCATGCGCCGCCACATCACCGCGCTGCGCGTCGTTTTGGCCGACGGCCGCACTCTGTCGCTGCGCCGCGGCGAGCGGTTTGCCGACGGGCTTTCCTTTCGCCTGCCCGCCGAGGACGGCACCTTTGTCGAGGGCCGCCTGCCCGATTACCGTATGCCAAGGGCCAAGAACGCCTCCGGCTATTTTATCGCGCCCGGCATGGACCTCATCGACCTGTTCATCGGCTCGGACGGCACGCTCGGCGTGCTGACGGCCATCGAGCTTTCCCTTTTGCCGCTGCCCCCCGTCATCTGGGGCGTCACCTGCTTTTTCCCGGACGGGGAGCGGGCCGCGCGGTTTGCCGAGGAAATGCGCCGCACGGGCAAAAACGCCGCGGCGCTCGAGTACTTTGACGGCCGCGCGCTGGACATTCTCAGCCGCCAGCGCGCCGGGGGCGGGGTCTTTGCCCGGCTGCCCGACCCCGCCGGCCTGGGCGGGGCGGCCGTTTACGCCGAGCTGCACTGCCAAGACGGCGGCGAGGCGCTGGGCGCCCTTGAACGCCTTTCGGACATCTGCCGCGCCTGCGGCGGCGACCCCGGCCGCTCCTGGGTGGCGCGCACCGATTTGGACCGCGAAACGCTGAGCTTTTTCCGCCACGCCGTGCCCGAAAGCGTCAACACCCTCATCGACGGGCGCAAGCGGGATTTTCCCGGCATTTCCAAGCTCGGCAGCGATATGTCGGTTCCCGACGGCTATCTGCTTGAAATCATGGACTTTTACCGCCGCACCATCGAGCAGGAGGGCTTTGAGTACGCCGCCTGGGGGCACATCGGCGACAACCACCTGCACGTCAACCTGCTGCCCCGCGACATGGAGGAGCACGCGCGCGGCAAGAAGCTGTTCCGGCGCTGGGCCGTCCGCGTCACCGAGCTGGGCGGCGCCGTCTCGGCCGAGCACGGCGTCGGCAAGCTCAAGGCCCCCTTTCTGACCGTCATGGTGGGCGAGCCGGTCATCCGGCAGATGCAGGCGCTCAAAAAACGCTTCGATCCCCTCGGCCAGCTGGGCCGGGGCAATCTGTTTGCGGGGGAGGAAGGTCTGTGAACATCATTGTCTGCGCAAAGCAGGTTCCCGCCAGCAGCGAGGTCCGGCTGGACCCTGAGACCAACACCATTGTGCGCGACGGCAGCGCGGCCGTCATCAACCCCTTTGACAGCCACGCCCTCGAGGCCGCCCTCTGCCTGCGCGAGGCGCGGGGCGGCGAGGTCTCGGTGCTCAGCATGGGCATTCCCGCCTGCGAGGGCATGCTGCGCGACTGCGCCGCCCGCGGCGCCGACCGCACGCTGCTTTTAACCGATCGCGCCTTTGCCGGCTCGGACACGCTGGCCACCGCCTACGCTTTGTCGCTCGGCGTCCGGGCGC
>CAKUPI010000211.1 GCA_934675045.1 uncultured Eubacteriales bacterium | reverse complement strand
TTGACTTCTCCGGTTACCGTATAGCTGCCCGGCAGCGTCGACTGGTTCAGGCCGACGTCACGGCCGCCGGTGTTGTAGACGTGCATGGACACGAAATCGGTGTGCCCGGCAACCGCGGCGCTCAGCGCGTCGCCGTAGACAAGGCCGTTCTCCTCTTTTACATAAAGCTCCGGCATGTGGTCTTCGACTTCATACTGCGGCCCGGTCAGCTCGCCTCTCACGCCCACGGTGATGCGGCGGGGCGTTACGGAGAAGCGGGTCCGGTAGACGACGCCGCGGTAAGTGACGTCCAGACGGTAGTCGCGCGCCGGGGTCTCGGCGTACCACGCCCAGCCGTAATCGTAGTCGGCGTCAGAGTAGTGGCCGGAGCCGCTGCCGTACCAGAAGATGCCGATGCCGCCCAGACGGTACAGTCTGGCGGTGCAGTTTACGCCGAAGCTGCCGCTGTTCTTGCCGTGCGTCTCGGTGCCGTCGGCGTCTACCACCGTCTGGTTGACAACGCCGCCGGACTTGGTGTATGCGATCAGCTTGTAGGACCAGCCGTCGCCGTAGACGACGGATTCGGTTTCACGCCCGTCCTTGTCGTAAATTGCCAGGCGATAGCCGGTGTCCCCGCAGAGGATTTCCGTGCTGCCCAGCTCAAGGGGCAGGAACACGCGGCTTCCGTTGTACGTCGCGGTCAGCTGGTAGACGCCGGGGCTGAGCGCAGAGGTCATGTCCGCCGTCAGGTTGGCGGTCGCCGTCTTGCCCTGCGCCGTCAGCGCCACGTTGAAGGACCGGAAATAATTCAGGCCGACAACTTCAAAGGTGACGGTGCCCGTGGGCGCCACGTTGTGCGAGCTTGCCGTGCTCTCGATGGAAACGCTGGCGTACGGCCTGCCGCTCTGGTCCACATCGGCGCTCAGCGCTTTGACCACTCTGGCGCTGCGCATGCTGTAAACCGCTTCAAAGGTGTCCGTGTAGGCGGAAATCAGGTACTCCTGACCGCGCGACGGGTCCCAGTAAATCACGTTGACGCGGCAGCGGTAGGTGCCCGCCGTGCTGTAACCGGCGGAACGGAAGGTATAGGCGGGGGAGGTCTTGCCCTTCACATCCGTCCATTTTCCGTTTACCAGCATCTGCCACTGGTAGTTGATGCCCTGCGGATAATCGTCCGGGTTGGCCACGTAAGCGGTGACGGTCTCCTGCGAGTCGGGGTACAGCGAGACCTGTCCGTTTTCGTCCAGGCCGGAAAGGCTCAGCTCGGGGTAGCCCACATCGGTCTTGGTGCGGGCAACGAGCACCTCTCCCTTGATGCTGTTGTTGGGGGCGTAGCCGCGAACGGCCTGAATCTGGTAATAATAGTCCGTGTACGGGCTCAGGTTCGTGTCCGCGTAGCTGAACTGCCAGGTGCCGTCGCCCTGCGGCACGCCCTTGTCAAACGGCACAAAGGCAAGGTCATAGCTGCCGGTGCCGTCGGGGAACTCATAATAGCGGTAAATCTGGAATCCGGCTATGCTCTTGTCGTAGCTCCAGGTGAGGGCCACGGTGTCGTCGGTGGTGTGTTCCACATCCTGCGCAAAATCCGAGGGCAGGCAGGGCGGCATTTCCACATCCGTGACCAGATAGTTGACCACGGGAATCGACTTCCAGCCCTTGCCGTCGTAGTAATCCTGCTCGTAGGCAAAGAGCTTCCAGCTCAGCCCGTAGCCGAACTCCTCGGCCTCGGCGGGCATGTTCTGCATGGACGCGGTGTAGGTGCTGCCCTCGGTGGTCGTCATGACATAGCCCGCACCGGCTTCGACGCCGGCCTTGACGCCGACCACCACGCCGCCGGCGCCCGCGCCGGCGCTGACCTCCAGCTCCACCGAAGCGCTGAAGCTGTGGCTTTGCTCGGTGCTCATGTCAATGGACTGGGTCACCGTTGCGCCGCCGCCGGTTCCGCTGTACCCGACCGCGGCATAGTCGCCGTCCCAGACCAGCGCTTTCTTATAGCCCTCGGCGCTCGTCGGGTAGGTGGTGGGGTCGCCGAGCGTGTGGGTGAGAATGTTGCCCGCAATCTGCGGCAGCTCCGCATAGTCCTTGGCGATGTTCTCGTACTTGTCCAGCTCCATGACCTGCCGGGCCGCGGTGTGCGGCGAGGTGATGGTCATGACCTGGTGGTCGTAGCCGCCCTTGCCGTTGGGGGTGTAAGCGTCGTAGACGTACACGACCACGGGGATGGAGTAGAGCACCACGGCGTCGGAGCCTACGGCGACGGAGTACTCAATGGACTGCTCAAGGGTAGAGGTCTTTTCAAACTCATAGGTAAAGGCGGCCGTCAGCTCCGTGCTGGCCTCTACGGAGGCCACGGTCACGCCAAAGACCTTGATCTCCTGCTCGAAGGAGACATAGGCGCCCGCGGATATGGAGGTCGTGGCCGTTACGCCGTCGCCGCTGCTCTTGGTTTTGGCATAAGAGGTGGTCGACTCGGCGTAGTTGCCGGAGAGATCGTCTCTGCTGAGCAAATCCTCAAA
Organism: uncultured Eubacteriales bacterium; assembly: GCA_934675045.1. GTDB lineage: Bacteria > Bacillota > Clostridia > Oscillospirales > Butyricicoccaceae > Ventrousia. The sequence goes on along the minus strand of CAKUPI010000211.1, from coordinate 291 downwards.
GTAGGGCGCAGAGGCCAGAACCGCCAGCACCTCGGGGTTTGAATAAGTAAAGTAGTGCTCGCCGGTATACCGCAGGTAAGCGGTGTCCTTATCGGTGTTGGGGAAGCCGAAAGAGGAGCTGGTGTTGACCTTTGTGCTCGTGATAAAGGGGTTCTTTTCGTACTGCACGCCGGCGGAGCCGTTCTCCTCGCTGATGGCGTCGCCCTGCTGTCCGGCGTCGGCCTTCACCTTCGCCTCGGTGCCCGCCATGATGAAATAGGTCTCTCCGCTGACGCCGACGCCGGACTGTGC
>CAKUPI010000210.1 GCA_934675045.1 uncultured Eubacteriales bacterium | reverse complement strand
ATGCACGTTCCGTCCGGCCGCCGCAGCACAAAGCGCGCGCCGGGCAGCTCGGGCAGCCCGTCCGGCAGCTCGGGCAGGGTGAGCAGCCGGCAGATATGGGCCGTTTCGTCCACGACGGTGTCCATGTCGCGGTGCAGCGACGCGCCGGTGCACAAAACGGTGCTGTCCGCCACGGTGCGCGCGCACAGGCTCCGCCGCCCCGCCGCTCCGTCGATGATGACCCGGCGCGCGCCGAGGGCAAAAAACCGCTCCCGCAGGCAGGCGAGCTGGTCGTTCATCGAAGGCCCGCCCAGCTGCACAAAGCCGTCGGACAGGGCGCGGAAAACGACGACCTGCCCCATGGGCGTGTGCACGCCGGTGACGGCGACAATTTCGCGCGTCGTGTCGCACAGGGGCAAAAGCCCCTCGGCGGTGGCAATCAGGGCGCCTCTGCCGACATAAACCGGCGGCTTGGGCGTGTCGGTGACCACGTCGCGGCTTTCGCCGTCACGGCCGATCGAGGTCAGCGCCAGCCCCTCGCCAGCCTGCTCGGGCGAGCCGAGCAGCGCATTCAGCACGGTGGTTTTCCCGGCGTTTTTGCACATGCCGGTCAGCGACAGCACCGCAACGCCGCGCACCAGTTCAGCCATGTTCATAAAAACGCTGCGCTCCCTTCCACTCCCGGCGCAAAATCGCATACTGCTCCACGTCGATGTACCGGCCCTGATTGTCGCGGTAGGCCTCGCGAATCCGGCCCTCGCGCTGCATTCCGAGCTTGCGCATGACGGCGCCCGACGCCCCGTTGTCCGGGTGGTGCACCGCCGCCATGCGGTGAAAGCCGATTCCGGCAAAGCAGTATTCCAAAACGGCGGCGGCCGCCTCGGTCGCCAGCCCGCGCCGCCAGCAGGGCCGCGCCAGAACATACCCGAAGTCGGCGGCGGCCGCCGCCTCGTCAATGCGCACCAGCCCCACCGATCCGATGGGCGCACCCGTCTGGCGCAGCACAATGCACCAGTTGTATTCGTCCAGCCGCTTGTATTCCTCGACCCACAGCTCGATCAGCCGGCGCGTAGCGGCGGCGTCCCGATGGGGCGGCCAGCTGACAAAGCGCGTCACCTCGCTGTCAGACGCCCAGCCCGTGTACATGGCCTGCGCGTCGTCCGGCGTAAAGCGCCGCAGGATGAGCCGGGGCGTTTCCAGCCTTTGCGTTCCCCGATGGCTGAGCATTCGCCTTCCCCCTTCTATTCGTGCCGGCAGGCGCCTTCGAGCGCGTCGCCGATGATGGCGTTGGACACCAGAAAGCCCTTGGGCGTCAGGCGCCAGACGCCGTGCCGGCGCTCGACATAGCCGCCGTCGATGTACTTTTCCAGCCGTTTGGAATAGGCGCTGAAGTCCACCCGGAACCGGCTGTAAAAGGCGTCCTCGTCGATGCCTTCGGCGGTGCGCAGCTTGAGCATGACGTACTCGCCGTTGCGGTTTCCGAAGGACAGCTCGTCCGCTTCCTCGACAATGGGCTGCTTGCCCAGCGCCCCCTCGATATAGCCGCCGATGTCGCCGGTAAAGCAGAACCGTTTTCCGCCGTAAAAGCTGTGCGCCGCGCAGCCGAAGCCGATGTATTCGCCAAGGTCCCAGTATTTGCTGTTGTGCCGCGATATGCGCCCGCCGCGGGCAAAGTTGGAGATTTCGTACTGCGCGTACCCCCGCTCGCGCAGCCTTTCGACCAGATACAGGTACATGTCGGCCTGCTCGTCGTCGTCCGGCAAAACGGGGGCCTGACGCGCCATGGGCGTCCCCTCCTCGAGCTTGAGCGCATAGCACGAAATGTGCGACGGCTCCAGCGACAAAAGCCCCTCCAGCGAGGCGCTCAGCCCTTCCATGCCCTGCCCCGGCAGGCCGTACATCAAATCGACCGACAGATTGTCGGTGCAGTACTTCCGGCACAGCGCGGCGGCCTCGGCCGCCTGAGCGAAATTGTGCAGGCGGCCGAGCATTTTCAGTTCTTCGTCGTCGGCCGACTGAACCCCCATCGAAACCCGGTTGACGCCGGCGGCGCGCAGCGTCTTAAACAGCTTCCTGTCGCAGCTTTCGGGGTTGACCTCGACGGTGATCTCCGGCCGCTGCAATTTCACGACCTTTTGCAGCTCTTTGAGGATGTGCGCAATACGCTTTCCGCCCAGCACCGACGGCGTTCCGCCGCCGAAATAGACGGTATCGGCCTCGTACCTGCCGCCCTTGACAAAAAAGTCGCGAAACTGCGCGACAAGGGCCTGTACATAGCGGTCGAGCAGCTTTTCGTCATACCGGCTGGTCGAGCAGAAGTCGCAGTACAGGCATTTCTTTTTGCAAAACGGAATGTGAATGTAAATACCAAGCATCGTCTGTGTTCATCCTGTTTTCATTGAAGTGGGGGCGGCCGCAAAGGCCGTCCCTGCCCCGCGGGAAAGAAAAAGGAGGACAGGGTCCTCCTTTTGGCTTTTTAATCCTCGTCCAGGCGCAGCACCGCCATAAAGGCCGCCGTGTGCCGCTTTTCGGGCTTTTTAATCCTCGTCCAGGCGCAGCACCGCCATAAAGGCCTCCTGCGGGTATCCCCCCAAAAAAACTGCCGTTTTTTCGGGGACCCCGGAAAATTAAACTCGCTCGGCCGGCAAAGCCGCCCTGCGCGGCCTCTGTCCCGCAGTTTCCTCTGCGCTGTGTGCCGCTTTTCGGGCTTTTTAATCCTCGTCCAGGCGCAGCACCGCCATAAAGGCCTCCTGCGGGACGGAGACGGTCCCGAGCGATCGCATGCGCTTTTTGCCCTCTTTCTGCTTTTCCAGCAGCTTT
>CAKUPI010000209.1 GCA_934675045.1 uncultured Eubacteriales bacterium | reverse complement strand
CGCCGCCGATGCCGTCGGTAACGCCCTTTTCGAGCGCCCACGCGACGGCCTTTGCATAGTAGCTGTCCGCGGGAACGTCGCGGAAGGAGCCTTCGCCCTCTGCCTTGCCGTTCAGGGCGCGGGCGAGGAAGGTCACGGCCTGCGCGCGGGTGCAGGTGTCATCGGGGCTGAAGTGCTCCGCGTCCGTGCCGGTGGTGACGCCCTTCTCGAGCGCCCACGCGACGGCCTTTGCATAGTAGCTGTCCGCGGGAACGTCGCGGAAGGAGCTCAGGCCCTGCGGCTCGGGGGAACCGGCGGCGCGCCACAGGAAGGTGACAATCTGCGCGCGGGTGCAGGGGTCGTCGGGGCTGAAGTGTACCGCATCCGTGCCGGTGGTGATCCCCGCTTTCGCCGCCCACAAGACGGCGTCATAGCAATAGTCGCCGGCAAAGGCATCGACGAAGAAGCTGAGCATCGTGTTGTCGTCCATGAAGCCGGCCCGCACCTCGACGTCGGAGGCGGGCATGGTGAAGGTGTACCGCCCCTCGCCCTTGTCGGTGAGCGGAAGCTCCCGGCCGTCCTTGCCGCGGGCGGTCAGGCTTTCCAGCACATAGCCCTTGTCGGGCGTGACGGTCACCGTCACGGCTTCGCCAGCCGCCGCCTTTTCCGCCGAGAGGTGCACCGTGCCGTTTTTCACGGTCTCGGGCAGGGTGATGGCGTAGGACGGCAGGCTGACGCCCCCCATTCCGCCGCCCAAGCCGCCGGAGGAGGCGCCGGTGATGCGGATGTTCATTTTCTTTTCAACAATGACATTGGTGTCGGCGTTGACCGCGGCGCAGATCAGGGTCATGGTGCCTTCCCGATCGCCGAAGTGGAGGGTGTTCCCGCTGATGACCGCGTCGGTATCGTTCTTTTCAAGCGTCCAGCGGATGGTGGCCGGATAAAGCTCCAGCTCTGCCGCGGTAAAGTCCTTTCCGAACTGGTCGAGCGTCTTTACGGCAATGGCGGACAAGTCCAGCGTCGTGCCCTTTCGGGCCGCGGACGGGACGCCCGCCGCGGTGATGGCGGTCAGCCGCCGCGGAGCCTGAACCGTCAGGGTGATGCGGTTGCTTTCCAAATCGCCGGACTTTGCGTAAATCTCCGTGGAGTCCTCCTGCAAGGCCGTCAGCACGCCCTGTTCGAGCGAAACGACTTCCGGCCTGGAGCTGACCCACTCAAAATTGACGCCCTCCATCACCCGGCCGTACTGATCGCCGCCCGCGGCGGTGAACCAGTCGGCCAGAACGGCGTTTTCATCCAGCCGCAGGACAAAGCCGTCCTTGACCTCCGCCCGAATGGTTTTGAGAACCGGCTGCTGCTCGGCCTTGACGACGACGTTCTTCGCCGTCTTTCCGGCCGAGGCCGAAGAGGCCTCCAGAATGACATCGGCGTAAGACGCATCGGGAACGCTGCCCTCCGCAACCGTCAGCCGGCCGTTTTCCAGCGCGGCGCCGGTCTGGTTGTGGTCCGCAAGGGTCCACTCGATGTCCGACGGCACCGCGCAGGGGTTGCCGTGCTGGTCGCGGGCCAGCAGCGGAATCCGGGACAGGTCATACGGCACGCCCTCTACCGCCGCCGGTGCGCCGCCGTTGTAATACAGCTCGTTCAGGTAGGGCTTTGCCGTCACCTGTACGGTCAGCGGCTGCGCCGTCCGGTAAAGGGTTTGTCCCTGCTCGTCCTGCCCGGCCGGGTAGCTCAGGGTGACGGTATCGGTGCCGACCACAAGGCCGGTGATGGTGCTGCCGGTTATCTCGGCATATCCTTTGTTCGACGCCAGCTTCCACTCGTACTTGCCGGTGTCAAGCGTCATCGCCTGACCGTACTGATCCGCTGCCTGCACGTCCAGCGTGAGCAGGTCAAAGGATTTTGCCGCATCGTCGTTGTAGATCAGGTCGGGGATGACGCCGGTCACGGTCAGCGTGTCGAGGTACCGCTCGGGCAGAACCTGCAGCTGCACGCGGTTGGATTCCGTGCCGTTCACCACGGCGTAAATCTGATAGGTACCCGGCGCGATGAACCGGATTTCGCCCGTCGTTTCCTCGATTGCAATGCCGTCGCTCTCTTCCGCATACCACCTGACCTTGCCGGTCACGTCAAAATCTTCATTTTGCTCGTCCTTGGCGGTCACGGTCAGTGCGGAGACGTCGGCGGTGTTGCTGCCGTCATTGAAGTAGAACGGCTCGAAGCTGCCCGCCACCGTGACCGAGGAGAGCTTGACGGGGTGAATGGTCAGCTCAATCAGCTCGCTGTTGAAGCCGTCCGTCGTTTCGATGGCTGTCTTGGGCCGGTAGCGGAGGAACAGCGCGGCGCCGTCGTTGGGCTTCAGCGCCCTGAGGACGGGACGGCCGTTGCGGTCGGTCGTGACTTCGGCATAGTCCGGGGCGTCGCCGAGGTTTTCGTCCACGACCGTCCACGCGCCGCTCAGGCGGGCGTTGAAGCCGTACCAGCTGACGTCATGCTCGTTCAGCGCCTCTACCTTGATGCTGTCCAGCCGCAGGGACTGCCCTTCGTACAGGGAAACCGCTTCTGTATCGGGCACCAGACGGTCGAGCGCATAGAGCGGGTACACCTGCTGCGGCGTGATGACGGTGTTCTTGGAAGTGTAGTGGAACGAACCGAAGTACGGGGCGACCGGCTGGCCGGAGCGCAGCTGATCGGCCGCCGTCTTGAAGGCGCCCTGATACAGGGCGGCCATATCCAGCTTGTCGGGGTCGTAGCCGGTGACATAGCGGTTTTCGATGCGGGCGTCCAGATCCTCGACGGCGCTTCTGCCGTTCCGGCCGAAGGTATACTTCTTGAACTCCCGTCCCTTCCAGCTGTCCGCCCAGGC
>CAKUPI010000208.1 GCA_934675045.1 uncultured Eubacteriales bacterium | reverse complement strand
CCTACAACCTGCCCGCAAACGGCTTCACCGCCCCCGAGGGCAAGCAGTTCAAGGGCTGGGCGCGCAGCGCTGACGGCGACGTGATTGCCTCACCCATCGAAGTGACGGAAAACATCACCCTGTACGCCATCTGGGAGGACGACGGCACCATCAGCCAAATGACGTTCACCATCACCAAAGAGGTCCAGAAGGGCATGGGCAGCACGGCAACACCTCCCGCGGAAACCTTTGAGTTTGAGATCAAGGATGGGGTCGAGAACAACCCGCAGCCCCTGTCCTACTACGGCGTTACGGTGCTGGACGAGCTGAAAGTGACCACCGCCGGCGGCGAAGGCCAAACGCAGAAGGAGATCCGCTTTACGGTTGACCGGACCAAGATCAACCCCGACCGCGGCTGGAAATCCTTTACCGGCGCGGGCGGCGTTACGAAGTATTACAAGGCCTTCGTGCTGACAGAAAAGAACGGCGGCAAGGCCGGGTGGAATTACACCACACGCCCCAGGGCGCTGACCATTACGTACAGCACGGACGACGGCAGCCTGTATTATGAGATTCATACACCGGGGAACGATGACTACGAGTCAACGGCCCGGTTCGTCAACGAATATGCCGCCGGGTACGAGCTGCCCTTTGTCAAGACGGTAACGCTGGGCGGCAACACCTCCCCCGGCGAGCAGACCTTTATGCTTGAGATTTTCAATGTCGGCAACAGCAACCTGCAAAACTACGATGACCTTTACACCGCTGTCGTCGTCACAAAGGGCAGAGGCAGCTATGATGGCAAGCTGGTCATTTCCGGCCCGCCGGAAAAGGTAGAAGATTTGTTTTCCGAGGGCTTCATGGTTCGCGAAAAGAACACCGGCGCCGCCAACTGGACCTATTCCGACGCGGTGTGGTCCGTGCAGCCGAGATGGGGCGACGGAGGGAACCTCACGTTTGAAATCCATGCCACCAAGCTGGTGGGGCAAACCGACAACGGCGATTTCTATGAGATCATGGAAGAAACCGTGGACCAGATGACCTTTGTCAACAAGTACACCTACAACACGAGCGGCAGCATCACCTATGGCGCGACCATCGCGGTCAACAAGACCGACGCGCAGGGCAAGCCTCTGGCCGGTGCCGTCATCGTGCTGAAGGACAGTCAGGGCAATGAGGCCCAAAGAGCCATTTCGGACGCCGACGGCTCCGTGCGCTTTGCCAACGTCGGCAGCGGCGAGTACACCCTGATGGAAAAATCCGCACCGGAGGGCTATGTGGCCGCCAGCGAGACCTATAAGATCACCGTCAGCGGCCTCAACGTCACCATGAACGGCAAGGCGTATGTGCCCGTGACCTTTGTCAACAACAAGTACGCCGAGCTCAACCGCACCGATCACTTCGCCTTCCTTGTGGGCTACACCGACGGCACCTTCGGCCCCGAGCGCAACATGACCCGCGCCGAGGTGACCACCATGTTCGCCCGCCTGCTGACGCAGAAGATCGAGGCGGATAAGACCTACGGCAACACCTTCAGCGACGTGCCGGGCGACCACTGGGCAGCCAACTACATCGGCTACATGCAGCAGTTCGGCATTGTCAGGGGCTTTGAAGACGGAAGCTTCCGCCCCGACGCAGCCATCACCCGCGCCGAGTTTGCCGCCATCGCCAGCCGCTTTGAAAAGCTGACCGAGGGCAGCAAGACCTTCACCGACGTGGCGGACACGCACTGGGCGGCCAAGTACATCAACTTTGCGGCCACCCGCGGCTGGGTCACCGGCTACGAGGACGGAACCTTCAAGCCCGAGAATCCCATCAACCGCGCCGAGGTGGCGGCCGTTACCTGCCGTCTGCTGGAGCGCAGCGCGGACCAGAGCTACATCCGCAGCCACGCGGGCGAGCTTCGCACCTTCAGCGACATGAACGAGGGCAGCTGGGCGTACTGGTACGTCATGGAAGCGGCCAACGGCCATGACTACATCAAGACCGACAGCGGCGAAACCTGGACCCGCATTCATGAATAACTTCTAACCGGATCCCCCGGCCCTAAAACGGGTCGGGGGATATTGCTTTCATAAAGAAAACAGACGACCGGAGAAAGGAACACACCATGAAAGTAACGCTCGACACCCTGCCCGCCAGTCTGGCGGACTTTAAGACGCTGCCTTTGCAAACGCCGGAGGCGGTCTGCGCCGGGTTTCTCTGCGCGCTCAAGCTGTACCTTTCGGATAAGGACGCGGGCGTGGCCGCCATGGACATTCTGCGGGGCCCCCGCCCCATGACCCCCTATGACGCGCAGTTTCTGCGCGACCGGCTGCGGGGCAAGGAGTACCTGCCGCTGGCCTATTTCGAGGGGGCGACGCCGGAAAACGGCTATACGCCGGCCCGGCCCTATGTGCTGGACGTTTTGCCGGACCCCCGGCCGCAGGACATAGAGCCCGGCTACCTTCGGGTCTTTCTCAAAACCGCCGGGGCCGACTCGCCCCGCCCCGTCAAGCTGCGGCAGAAGCCCTCGACCGGGGAATGGTTCCTGTGGGAGTATTCCAGCCCCCTCAGCGGCATCCGGATTCCCGCGGCCCAGGACCCATGGGCGTAGAGGTGCGGCCATGGCGAGAAAAGGGATTGCACTTCTGCTGGCCGTTTTCCTGAGTCTCTGCCTGTTCGCCTGCGACAAAACGCCAGATACCGACCCTCCGCCGTCCGGCGGCGGAAAGGGCACCCCGCCCTCCGGGCCGTCTGACCCGGCCGGGCCGTCCGACCCGTCCGGCACGCCCGGCACGTCCGGCGGTGAACCGGACGGCACCTACTGGACGGCCGTGCGGTACGAAACCTACAATTCCGCCTTCGGGCGCACAGAGGTCAGCACCATGCCGACGGAAAAATGGTGGGCGGACCTCTACCTCAATGCGGACGGAACGGCGCAGTTCCGCGAGGTGCTGGGCCTCGGGTACAGCTCCTGCCTGCTGGACGGCACGTGGTGGC
>CAKUPI010000207.1 GCA_934675045.1 uncultured Eubacteriales bacterium | reverse complement strand
AGGTGGCCCATGGAGGCCGTCACCTCGTAGCCCGGCCCAAGGTATTTGGTAATGGTCTTGGCCTTGGCAGGCGATTCCACAATGAGAAGTTTTGACATAGTTCCTCCTGGCTTTCAAGACCGGCGGGCCTCAAAGCCGCCGTCCTCTCCGTTCTGATTTATCGTGTGCGCTCAAAGCGCTTGCCCGGCAGCCGGCGCACCAGCCCGGCGATTTCCAAAAAGGTCAGCGCCTGCAAGGCCTCGGCGGCGGGCACGCCGCTTTGCTCGATCAGCTCGTCAATGTGTGTCGGGCCGCACAGCGCCTCGAGCAGCGTGCGCTGCGGACCCTCGGGCACCGCTTCGCCGTAAGCCGCCGCAATGCTCTGCCCCGCGTGCTCCTTCCGCCGCGGCAAAGGCTCCGGTTCCGTCACGGGCGGCTCCGACTCGGGCGGCTTTGGCGCGGGCGACGCCGGCTGGCACGGCCGCAGGCCGAGCGCCTCCCATCGGTCTGCATATTCGTCGAGCACGCGCTGCGGCGACACCACCAGCTGCGCAGACGACGAGGCGATCAGCTCGTTGGTGCCCTCGGAATTGGGGGCGTCGACCGCGCCGGGCACGGCGAACACGTCGCGCCCCTGCTCCAGCGCCAGCTGCGCCGTTTGCAGCGTTCCGCTCTTTTTCCCCGCCTCGCAGACGACGACTCCCAGCGAAAGCCCGCTGATCAGCCGGTTGCGGCGCGGAAAATCGGACCGGGTGTAGGGCCGCCCCACCGGGTACTCGGTCACGACGGCGCCGTAGGCCGCGATGTCGCGCATCAGCCCGGCGTTGGAGGCCGGCGAGCAGCGGTCCAGCGGCGTTCCCAGCACGGCGACCGTCGGGCTTCCGCCCTTGAGCGCGCCCCTGTGCGCGGCGCTGTCGCAGCCGATGGCCATGCCGGACACGACGACCACGCCGGCCCTTGACAGCGCATAGCCCATTTTTTCCGCGATTTGCAGGCCGTAGGCGCTGGCCTTTCTCTTTCCCACAACGGCGATGGCCGCAGAAACCGTAAAGTCCGGGAGGCGGCCCTGTACATACAGTATGGCGGGCGGGTCGGGGATGTGCCGCAGCGGCCGGGGGTAGTCCGAATCGTAAAAGGACAGCATCCGGCAGCCGCTGTCCCGGCTTTGCCGCGCGATTTCCGAGGCACGGCGCAGGGGCTTGTTTTCAAACCGGCGGCTCTCCGCCGCCGTCAGGCCGCCGCACAGCTCGGCCGCCCGGCGGGCGCTCATGGTCAAAAACTCGTCGCCCGACGCACAGGCGCGCAGCAGCGCCGCCTGCCTGGCCGGGGCCAGACGGGCCGTTTCGCTGAGCCAGATACAACCGAGAAGCCCCACGGCGCGCACTTCCTTTCCTCTATGATCCGTAATCCGCGGCCGCCGTCAGGGCGACCCGCGGGCCTTTTTCATCTCCCACAGAAAAACAGCGGCGGCCACGGCGGCATTGAGCGATTCGGCGCCTTCAATCGGAATGATGGCGTGCGCGTCGCACAGCGCCAGCGTTTCGGGCCGCAGGCCGTGCGCCTCGCTTCCTATCAGCACGGCGGCATGGCGCAAATCGACCTGCTCGATGCTTTTGGCCCCGGCGCTCAGCGCCGCGCCGACGAGCGGCTGGCCGCGTTTGTTTGTCAAAGCGCGCAGTTCCTGCGCCGTCATGGCGCAGGTCCGCACCCGAAAAATCGACCCCATGGTCGAACGGACCGTTTTGGGCGCATACAAATCCACGCACGGGCCGACGCGGACGACCTCGGGCAGGCCGAGGGCCTCCGCCGTGCGGAAAATGGTCCCCATGTTGCCGGGGTCGCGCACCTCCTCCAGCGCCAGAAGCTGCCCGCCCTGCGGTTGCCGGGGCGCCGGAATACGGCAAAGGAAAACCGGACCCCGCGGCGTATCGGTATCGGACAGCTTGCGCAGCACCGGCTCGGTCACCTCAAAGCAGGGCGCGCCGGCCTTTTCGGCCAGCTCCCGCTGCCCGGGCAGGGCGTACACCTCGGTGATGCCGGCCCCGGCCGCCAGCGCCTCGCGCAGCATGGTCGGCCCCTCGCAGACGAAAAGGCCCTCGCTGCGCCGGGCGGCGCTCGACGAAAGCAGTCTGGCAACGCGTTTGATCCGGGCGTTGTCCCGGCTCTCGATGCGCGTCATTTCAGCCTGCGGATATCTTCGTTGGAGCCGATTACGACGAGCACATCGCCCTTGTGCACGACGTAATCGGGCGAGGGGACGACCGACAGCGTCCGCCCTTCCCCCGACTTGACCACGAGGATATTGAGTCCGTACCGCGCGCGCACATCGAGCTTTCTGATGCTCTGCCCGCTCCATTTGAGGGGCGCGGTAATTTCAACAATGCTGTATTCATCGGAAATTTCAATATAATCCACCAGGTTATTCGATGAAATAACCTGCGCCAGCCGCGCTCCCATATCGGCCTCGGGGAAAACCACCCTGTCGGCCCCGATTTTTTGCAGCACGCGGGTGTGCAGCTCGTCATGCCCCTTGGCGATGACGTATTTCACGCCGATTTCCTTCAAAAGAAGCGTCGTCAGAATGTTGTCCTGCGTTTCGCCCGAAAAGGCGACGACGGCGCAGTCAAAGTCGCGCACGCCGACGGAGCGCAGCACCTGCTCGTCGTGCGCGTCGGCCGTCACCGCGTGGGTGACGTAGTCGGCGACGCGGCTGACGTTTTCTTCGTTTTTATCAATGGCGAGCACCTCGTGCCCCAGCCGGAAAAGCTCCATGGCCAGCGCCCGCCCGAAGCGGCCCAGGCCGATGATGACAAAGGACTTCAAAAAGCGCCCCCCTATCCTATCATAATTTTGCCCTCGGGCATTTTGATCTTGCCCTCGCCGCTGCCGCGGAAGAGGGCGGCGACGCCGATGGTCATAATGCCGACGCGCCCCATGAACATGAGCGCCACCAGCACCAGCTGCGAAAAGGCCGACAGCGTCGGCGTGACGCCCAGAGTAAGCCCCACGGTGG
>CAKUPI010000206.1 GCA_934675045.1 uncultured Eubacteriales bacterium | reverse complement strand
GTTGAACTCGTTGACGAGCACATTCATGGGCGAGTCGGACTGCTCGCCGTACACGTGCCACAGCGAAAGCTCGACCGACTGCTTTTCGGGCAGCAGCGAACAGCCGGAAAGGGTAGCGGCCCACAAAATGAGCAGGGGTAGTGCCAGAATGTGTTTTTTCATGGAAAACAGCCTCCGAAATCGAACATACGTTCTAAAATAGCCGGGTTTTTCGAAAAAATTTGAAATTATTTTGAAAACGACTACCCCAATCGCCAATCGGGGTAGTGACATTTCGGGCGCTCTGTGATATGTCTAAGACAGAAGCGGAGCTGCCGCTACATACGCGGGCACTTCGCACGCGAACCACTTCGCACGCGAACGGCTCCGCACGCGGGCGACTTCGCGCGGGCGACTTCGCACGCGGCATTTTCGCACGCGAACGGCTTCGCAAGCGGGCACTCCGCACGCGGGCAGCTTCGCACACAAGCCGCCTTGCAGAGGCAAACGGGGGAAGGAGGCGCCGAACCGGGCCGAAAAAAGACCGCCTGCCGGCAAAAAGCCGCCTCGTAACCCTTTTATTGTATCATACCCCACAGCGACTTTACAAGGCAAAAAGCGGAAAAAAGGAAGGAGAGATGCCGATGCCGTGCGCCGAGAAAAAGACGGCGGCCTACCGGGTCGAAACCGATTCGGGCGGCGGCAGGGTCTTTCGGTTTTACTGCGACATTTCCGGCGAGCTGGGCTGCGTAACCCGCCCTGTCGTGGCGGACAGCGAGCAGGCCGCGCTTGCGCAGGCGTGGGAAGCCGAGGGCCGGCGCGCCTTTGACCGCTGTCCCAAATGCGGCCGCTACGTTTCTTCCGCCATGTTCAACATCAACGCGGGGCAGTGCCTCGACTGCGCCCCGTGGGAAGATGAATACCCCGCTTTCTGTCACCAATGCGGCGTCCGGATCAAGGACCCGGAGGCCCGCTTCTGCCCCGCCTGCGGGGCGAGGCTGCTGGTGGGCGGCGCCGACGGAAAGGAGGGAACGGCAGAATGACCGAATACGACCTGCAAACCAAAAAGGCACTGCGCCGGGTGGTGCTGCTGGAATATGGCTTCGGGCCGGAGACACTGCGCGAGCGCAAGGTCTGCCCGGCCTGCGGCAAAGCCAACGACGCGCAAAGCGCCACATGCACCGACTGCGGCGGCGCGCTGCCGCGAAAGACCCTTTACGACCTCTACCGCGCCCGCCACCGCTGCTGCCCCGGCTGCGGCGTAGCCGTCACCGACGTGGCGGTCTACTGCCCCGAGTGCGGAACCCGGCTGCCCCGCGCGCCAAAGCATCGGGGGACGGCGGTATGAGCCTGTTTCGAAAGCGCGAAGCGCAGCCGAGCGGGCCGGGAACCGGGCAGAGCCTGCCGCGCGCGGCGGCCTGCTTCATCACCCCCGCCATGACGCGGCGGGCGGCCGACTGGCTCGGGCGGCTGGGCAGCTGCAAGCCGCTGGGCATTCTCTCGGACGACTGCGACAACGTGGTCTGGCAGTGCACCGCCGAGCGGGCCGACCTGCTGCTGCTCGAAACCGACTTTACCGACGGGGCCGAGGACCTGCGCGACGTTTCCGGCCGCTGCAACATCGCCATCGAGGTACGGCGCAGGCGGCCGCAGTGCCGCGTTTACCTGATTTGTCAGGACGGCCACCCCGAAAAGCGCTCCGCCCTCAACAAGGCGGTGGAGCTGCGGCTCATCGACGGCTACTGCATCGGCGAGCTGACCGCCCGGCAGGCGGAAATCTGGCTGGCCGAGACGGCGCGCGCCATGGCCGAACGCACAGAACCCTGAACCAACAACCGAAAGGAGGACAACGCACGGATGCGAAAACGAATCACATCTTTGCTTTTAACGCTGATGCTGATGCTGACCCTCATTCCCACGGGCCTGCACACCACGGCCGGCGCCTATCTGCCGACGCCCAACCCGAACACTCCCCACACCAACAACGGCTGGGTCGAGATTTACGGTCCTTATGGCGTCATCGCTTTGAGGGAATACCTCAAGGACAAAAACAACACCTGGTACATGCGGCTGACCGGCAACCTTTCGCTGGCCGATGAAGACTTTTACACCTTCGCCGTCAACGGCACCAAGTACCTTGACCTCAACGGCTATACCATCGACATCGACACCGGCAAGAAAACAATAGAAGACGACATGTTCCATGTGTCGAAAGATGCCACGCTGGTCGTCTGCGACTCCCGCGGCGGCGGCAGGATTCACTATGACGGAAGACTGTCCATGGTTGTGGGGTGCGAGAGCAACGGTTACTCCAAATGGCGCAGGATGCGCCATCTGTTTGATGTAGAGGGCACGATGATCCTCAACGGCGGCGAGCTGGACGGCGGCCGCTCCAAAGAAGTCTGGGTAACCTATTCCCACGAGGCGGACGGCGACGGCCGCTATACCGGCTATGTGCGCCAGCAGCTTTACGCCAAGGGCATCAAAGTCAGGGGCAACGGCAGCCTGCTCATGAACGGCGGCTCGGTCTGCGGCCGCGGCAAGTCTCAGGCGGCCATTCGCGCCGAAGATAACGCCACCGTGCTCATCAACGGCGGCCGCGTCCTCGGCCTCGGCGATGCAGACGCGCTGAAAGTTAGAGATAACGCCTCAATCACTATCCGCAGCGGCTATTTCGAGACCCGCAAAATCGACAAGGAGCACTGCGGCCAGCGTGATTACTCTATTAGCGGTTCGGATAGCCATTATGTCTACAGAAACGGCACATACGGCGATGTGGGCGTAACGGGTGAGTACTGCTATCCGGGCGCGAAGCTGTCCACAGGCTCCCACAGCGCCTCGGTCACGCCGCCCTCGAACGTCAAGAGCACCTATGTTCAGCTTGCCCGGCCCAAGACCAACATCTATAACCCCAACATCGAGAACAGCGGCACCGTCAGGCTGACCGGGTACACCCCCTATTACACCGAGGACAACTCGTGGGGCAAGCTCTTTGAGCAGCAGTACCTCGGCACGACCGGC
>CAKUPI010000205.1 GCA_934675045.1 uncultured Eubacteriales bacterium | reverse complement strand
TTGTATGCTGCGTCAAGCACAGGGCGGTAGACAACCGCCCGCCGGTTGTAGCACTGCAAACCATATTGGACAAGTGAATCCATCGTCCGCCGCAGCTCATCATCAAAAAACTGTGGAGCCGCAATCCGCTCCACAGTTTTTGCAGTACACCAATCCATCCGCATACTGAATCAACCGGCCGAAATCCTTCACAGTGCCGCTCATTCCTCAGGCGATCTGCTCAAATGGCGCCAGCAAACAAAAAAACGCGCATGAACAGCCCCTTAAAGCCAATGTTCATGCGCCCAAGCTTACGATTTCCGTTCGTCCTCTTCCGATGGAAACAGTTCATGCAGCAATTCTGTTGCTCTTTTCTGATATTCGGCAGGCACAAGGATGCGCAAACGCTCTTGAGTCCCCGTCTTTAAGGTAAAGCCTGCCCCGTACACGGGTTGGGAAATACAGGGAATCCGGTTGTCGGTTAATACTTTTTCCAGCATTCTGGCCCACATTGCCTCTTTTTCAACCAAAAAGATGTAATTGGGATTCACAGGAAAGGCACCTCCCCTAATTTCAGTTTGTATATTTATTATACGGCATAAAGGTATTCCTGTAAAGATAATTGTCCTGTTGTGCTTTCACCTGCCCGCCGCCGGGCAATCCATGCCGGACATGGCGGTTGACAACAGCCCGCCGGTGGCTGTATGATTATAGTGTGAAACTTTGATTTTATTGAAGAAAGCCGAGGGCGGAACATGCAAAAGGGTCTCATTCATATTTACACCGGCGAAGGCAAAGGCAAAACAACGGCGGCGCTCGGTCTGGCTGTGCGCGCCTCCGGACGCGGCAAAAAGGTGCTGTGGACCTCCTTTCTCAAAGATTACGACTCCGGCGAGTTTCTGCACGCACTGCCTTTCGAGGTCATGCGCGGCGAGCCGGTCCACAAGTTCTGGTTCACCATGACCCCTGCCGAAAAATCGGCCGTACACGCCGAGCACACCGATCGCCTGCGGCGCCTGTTTGCGCGCTGCGCCCGCGAAGGGGTCGATCTGCTGATTCTGGACGAGACGATGGGCGCGCTGTCGGTCGGCGCGCTGACCGAGGACGACGTCGTCGCGCAGCTTGAAAACCGGCCCGAAGCGCTTGAGGTCGTCATGACGGGGCGCAGCCCGAGCGAGCGTCTGATCGGCCTGGCCGACTATGTCAGCGAAATCGTGCCGCGCAAGCACCCCTTTGACCGGGGCATCCCCTCGCGCGAGGGAATCGAGTTCTAAACCCGCCGCCGCTGTGCGGAAACATCCGGCTTTCCTTCGGGAGAGCCGGATTTTTGTATCAAAAAGCCGGGCCGCAGGCACGCGGTCCGGCTTTTTAAGGCTCTTTCAGCGGCTATTTTGCCAGCAGGTCGGTAATGATAAGGCCGAGCGGTGTGCCGATCATGTAGCCGTACAGGCCGCAGAGAATGGCGGGAATGATAAGGTTGTCGTATCCTTTGGCGACCGCCATGGCAGCCGCCGAGGACGGGCCGCCGAGGTTGGCGTTGGAGGACACGGACAGTTCCTCGATGGGAAGCTTGAACAGCTTTCCGACGCCCAGCAGCACCAGAATGTTGATGGCCGCGATAATGCCGCAGAACACGAAGAGCAGCGGCGCGTTCTTGATAACGCTCCACAGGTCGGCCGGGCAGCCGATGACGACAAAGAAGATGTAGATGAGGAAGGTGCCGATTTCCTGCGCGCCCTTCAGATTGGCGAAGAACTTCGGGAAGAGCGAGGCCAGCGCCACCGCGACGACGGTCAAGATGACAAACTGGTTGCCCAGAATGGTATGCAGAATGCCGCTCGTGACGCTGCCGAGCAGCTCGGCAATTTTTGTCGCCACAGTGACGACGACAAAGGCCACAGAAACGGTCATGGCAAGATCAAGCAGCGAAATCTCCTGCTTGCCCCAATAGGAACCGGCCAGCGTCTTGCTGCCAGAGGTAATACCGCGGGCTTCGACCTGCGCCTGATGGGGATGGGGGTAATTCTTTTTGCCAAACTTGCTGCTGGGGAGCCAAAGCAGCAGGAAAAAGGCAATGGCCATGACAAAGTTATCGGCTACGACCTCGGCTGACAACAGCGTTTCGTCCATGCCGACCGAAGAGGCAATGGCAAACAGGTTGACGCCGCCGCCGATATACGATCCGGTCAAAACACCGGCCATCTTGTGCAGCTCCGGAATGGCGTTTTGCAGACAAAAATACGCGATGATGGCGCCCAGCACCGTGCCGACAGCGCCGATGTTGAAACAGATAAACATTTTGCCGGTGTCCTTGATGATCTTTTTCATATCCGCGCGGAAGAGCAGCATGGCTACCGACAGCGGAATGCAGTAGCTCCAGACGGTGTCGTAGACAGGCGATGCGGCGGGAATCATTCTGATGTTGGTCGCAGCGACGGCAAGAATCAGTCCGATGACCGGCCCGGAAAGTTTTTCCGCCCACGTATAATGCTGCTCGCAGTAAATGGAGATAGCGGCGAAAACAATCAGGATTGTCCACAGCACCCAAGTGTCATCCGCCTTGATCAGGGTGGCGGTTTCTTCGGCCAGCAACAAATTCAGCATAATAACCCTCCTGTTTTTTTATTTTATAAAACCGGCGGACAGACCCTTTCCTGTTCTGGCTTTGGGCCAGCACGCCGTGTTCTATTTTAATTTTAAACATTTTGTAAACGCCCTTTGCTCTATTTTAGCACATCGCCAAATAAACGCAAGTCTTTTTATGCATTTTTAGGTATTTTTCACATCTTCATCTATGCTTTACAGCAGCCCTTTTATTTCCCCCGCCTCTTCACCCCCGCCGCGCCGTGCTGCAAGTCCGCAGTCTTTGCCCAAATGACCGGCACGCCCGGCCTATGCACGTCTTGTAAAGCCTGTGCGCACCGGCGCGGAATGATTCATGCAAAAAAGCTGAGACGGGCGTCTCAGCTTTTTTATGCCTGTTTTTCCAAAAAGCCGGGCCGCAGGCACGCGGTCCGGCTTTTTTCGGTACCAGGGTTTTCTCACACCGGCGGGATGC
>CAKUPI010000204.1 GCA_934675045.1 uncultured Eubacteriales bacterium | reverse complement strand
CGCTCTTTTGCTGCGCGCCGGGCGGCACCCTTTAAATCCGCCGGCCCTTACCGTACATAAACCAGGATTTTGGTCAGGTACTCCGCCTCGTCGCCCGTGGAAAGACAGTCGTTGATGGCAAACTCGTAAGCGTCCGAAACCATGGACAGCCGATGCACCCGGCAGTATTCCAGTATCCGCTCGTAGGTTTTCCCGATGGACAGGTAGTCGCCGGTGTGGTAAGCCGTCACGCATTGCCCGGCAGGAAGCGCGGCAATTCCCTCGGCCGCGCTTTTTTCAATGGGCAGAAAGGCAAAGGAGGCCTCTGTGTACCTGCCCTGCCGGATGCGCTCCAGCGGCACGACGGCCCCGCTTTGAAAAAAGACGGGCAGCTGCTCCTTAAAGGCGCGGACAAAGCACTTTTTGGTCGCCATGCTGACCTTCTCCAGCGTGTACGGCGCGTCCACCGCCTGCATCAGAAGGTACTGCTGCCGTGCCGTCTCCACCGACACGGAAAGGCTTTGAAGAGAGGCCGAATGCTCCAGCTGCCGGCAGCGGTGCTCGACGCGGCTTTTGATGAGCTGCAGGGTCTGAATCTGCTGCTCGATGATGGCCAGCTGCTTCCGCAGCGCCGCAACCGAGGTGTCAAGGGTGTAGTTTTTCAGGTGCGCCTTGATTTCGTCCAGCGAAAAGCCGATTTTTTTCATTATGCAGATGGTGTCCAGCTGATCGAGCTGGGCGGAGCTGTAATAGCGGTAACCGTTTTGGGGGTCGACATAGGCCGGGCGGAAAAGCCCGATTTTGTCGTAAAAAATCAACGTCTGCCGCGAAATGTTCTGATGCCGCGAAAGCTCGCCTATGGAAAAAAGATTGTCCATAAAAAATCCCCTTGACCTTATAGTTACTATACGGTTTATACTATACCATGATCCGGTGTACCAATCAAGGAGGAGAACCACATGAAAACCCGTGCAGCCGCCATCCGGGATCGGCTGGCGGCCGAGCTGACCGTCAGGAAAGTCCTGCTGATTCTGCTTGGCGCCATGATATGCACCTTTGGCATTCACAACATCCACCAGCGCACGCACATCACCGAGGGCGGCGTGATCGGCCTCATGCTTCTCATCGAGCATTGGCTGAAAATCTCCCCCGCCTATATTACGCCCCTGCTCGACATCGCCTGCTACCTGCTCGCCTTTCGGTTTTTGGGCGGCAGCTTTATCTTCATTTCCGTCATCTCCACTCTCTTTGTGTCGGGCTTTTATAAGTTTTGGGAGCTGTTTCCGCCGATGCTCCCCGATCTTTCGGGCCACCCGCTGTTCGCTGCCGTATTGGGCGGTATGTTTGTCGGCGTCGGGGTCGGCCTGATTGTGCGGCAGGGCGGCTCCAGCGGCGGCGACGACGCGCTGGCGCTGTCCATCGCGCACGTGTCGCACTGGCGGCTGTCGCGTTCCTATCTGTTTACCGACGTCGTCGTGCTGATGCTGTCGCTGACCTATATCCCCGTGCTGCGCATCGTTTTTTCGCTGATCACCGTCACCATTTCCTCGTACCTGATCGACTGGATCAAAGAATACAAGCCGGCAAAGGGCGGCGCTGACAGCCCTGCGCCCGGCAAAAACGACCGCTCGCTCAACCGCCCGGCCGGGCGCTGAGCGCAGGCCCGGCGGCTTTCCCCTTGCGTCAAAGCCGCGCCAGGCTCCGGGTCAATACAAAAAATCAGTGGGAACGGTGAAAACCGTTCCCACTTTTGCTGCGTGCAGCCTTGGAGCGCCGAAGGCCCCGCTTGACAAGGCGCGGGGTTTCTGCTATATTGGGCATAGCACCTATCCCAAAAACGAAAGGAGAGAACCCTTCCATGCCCAGAGTGTATTCCAATTACACAGACGCCGAAATGGCCCGTCTCCGGCAGGAAAGCAGCCAGGCGGGGCTGAGCCCTTCCGCTTACCAGAAATACCGGACTTTGTTGGGCTTAACCGACGTCAATTCCCTGAGCCTTGCCGGTCTGGCTGCGAAAATGCGGCAGGCTCTTTCGCTAAAGCGCAAGGGAGACCGTTTTATCGTGTCGGCGCTTTTGCCCGATGAATGGACCGTGCTGACGCGAAGCCAGAAGAACACCTTGTCGAAGCAGCTGAAAAAAATCGTTTCCGAGCACCCCGAGCGCTATGCGGTTCACGACGTTTTGCCGGGGAAAATCAACCAGTACATCGTGCTTTCAGAGGGTGCGCGCCAAAAATCCGAACCGGCGGATTGCAGGGACCTGCGCGGCGCCTGCCCGCCGCCGGAGCAAAGCGCCGAAAGCGATTGACCGCCGCGCCCGGGCACGCCCGGCCGAAAAGCCCTCACCGGGTTTCGGCCAGATATTCCTCTGCGTAGTGGGCGGCCACGGCGCCGTCGGACACGGCGGTGACCACCTGCCGCAGCACCTTGGTGCGCACGTCGCCCGCGGCGAACACGCCGGGAACATTCGTGCGGGTGGACTCGTCCGCCACGATGTAGCCGGAGCGGTCCAGCGTCAGCTCGCCTTGAAGCATCTCGGTCGCCGGGGCGCGGCCCACGCTGATGAACAGGCCGTCACAGGCAAGCTCCCGCTCCGCGCCGGTGTTGACATCTTGCAGGCGAAGCCCCGTCAGGCGCTTTTCGCGCAGCAGCGCGGAGACGGTGCTGTTCCAGCAAAACTCCACGTTGGGAGCGGCTTCCAGCTGCTCGTGATAGACCTTCGTTGCCCGCAGGCTGTCGCGCCGGTGGATGAGATAGACCTTTTTTGCGATGCGCGCCAGCGCGAGGGCGTCCGCCGCGGCGGAGTTGCCGCCGCCCACCACCGCCACGGTCTTGCCCCGGTAAGACGCGCCGTCGCAGGCGGCGCAGTAGTGAACGCCGCGTCCGCCCAGCGAATCCTCGCCGGGAAGGCCCAGATGCCGGGGCGAGGCGCCGGCGGCGATGACCACCGCGCGGCCCCGAAAGACGCCCTCGCTGGTTTCCAGCGTCTTGATTTGGCCGGAAAGGCTTGCTTTGCTGACCTCGGCCAGCTCGGTGACCGCGCCGAAGCGCTCGGCTCC
>CAKUPI010000203.1 GCA_934675045.1 uncultured Eubacteriales bacterium | reverse complement strand
ACCCCGAGGTGAAAGACGATGACGAAAATCAGATCAAGCGCGATGTTGATGACGCAGGAGACGGCCAGAAAGAGCAGGGGCGTGCGGCTGTTGCCCAGTCCCTGCAAGATGCCGCTGTTGCAGTTGTAGCCCATGGTGCCCAGAATGCCCGCCAGAATGATGACGACATAGGTGTACGTCAGCGAAAAGGCCTCCTCCGGCACCTGCAGCAGGCGCAGCATCGGCCCGGCCAGCAAAATGCCGAGCGCCATGATGGGAATGGCCGACGCCAAAAGAAACGAGTAGATGGTGCCGACGGTGCGTCTGACCGTATCCATGTCCCCGTAGCCGTAATACTGCGCGACGATGACGGTCGCCCCCATGCCCAGCCCCATCAGAAAAGAGGTCAGCAGGAAAATGACC
The DNA here is from genome assembly GCA_934675045.1 of uncultured Eubacteriales bacterium. Taxonomy (GTDB): domain Bacteria; phylum Bacillota; class Clostridia; order Oscillospirales; family Butyricicoccaceae; genus Ventrousia. Next base: position 2,644 of record CAKUPI010000203.1, on the reverse strand, counting down.
GGAAAGCCGATGCCCACGGCGGCCAGGGCGGCGTCGCTGACAAAGCGCCCGACGACGACGCTGTCGACCATGTTGTACAGCTGCTGGAGCACGTTGCCCAAAAGCAGCGGCAGGGCAAAGACCAAAATGTGCCGCAGGGGGCTTCCCACCGTCATGTCGGTTGCCACCGTACTGTGGTTTTTCTTCATAGTTCCTCCTTGTATCTTCTTCAATCTTGTCTTTCTTTTCGTAAAGCTCCGCCGGGCGCGGCGCTAAAAAAGCCCGCGCACCTCCACCGTCTCGCCGCCGCGCCGGTAAAGGCGGGGCACCCGGCGGGAGATTCCGCTCTGCACGCCGTTGCGGTTCATGTCGCACAGCCCGGCCGTCTCGGAGAAGGTGAGCGCCTTTTCGTGCCCGCCAAAAACAAAGACCTCGTCCCCCTCGGCCGCGCCCTCGATGTCCGTGACGTCGACCATGCACATGTCCATGCACAAAAGCCCGACAAACGGGGCCTTCTGCCCCCGTATGACGACATGTCCCGCGCCGTGCGACAGGCTGCGCGGCACGCCGTCGGCGTACCCGAAGGGCAGCGTGGCGATGCGCCTGTCCCGCGGGGCGGGGTCGAACAGGTCGTAGCCCACCCCCTCGCCGGCCGGAACGCTGCGCACGCACGCCACCTGCGAACGCAGCGTCATGACGGGGCGCAGCCCCGCAAGCTCGCCAAAGCCGTAAAAGGCGGCCCCGGGCCGCACCATGTCAAGGTGCATGTGCCGGTAGCGGCAGCAGCCGAGGCCGTCGCAGATGTGCCGGTAGCGCACGTGCAGCCCGCGCCGCTCCATCTCGCCGGTAAAGGCGGTAAAGAGGGCGAACTGCCGCTCGTCGCTCTGCCCGTCCTTGAGGGCCAGATGGGAGTAAACGCCCTCGACCTCCAGCCCCGGCAGGGCAAAAATACGCTCGACCTCGTCGAGCGATCGCTCGTCGGGCGCAAAGCCCAGACGGTGCATGCCGGTGTCCACCTTGAGGTGGATTTTCGCCTTTTCTCCGCTTGCCGACAAAATCTCGGCCTGACGCAGCGAAAAAACCGTCTGCGCCGCGCCGCACCCGGCGGCCATCGGCAGCAAACGGTCGGGCGTGTGCCCCAAAATGAGGACCTCGCCCCCCGCGTTGCGCCGCCGCAGCTCGACGGCCTCGTTGAGCGAGGCGACGGCAAAGCGCCGCACCCCCATCTCCAGCATGTAATGCATCATCACCGGCGCGCCGTGGCCGTAGGCGTCGGCCTTGACAACGGCCATCAGCTCGGCCGGCGTCGCCGCGCGCACCGTCTCGACGTTGTGCCGCAGCGCATCCAAGTCGATTCTCGCCTGCGTCGCCCGCAGCAGACCCATGTCCAAAAAGACCCTCCTCCGCGTATTCATTTCCTCTATTGTAGCCTACCTCGGCGGCAAAGAAAAGGGGGGCGCCGCAAAAATCTTTTCCGCCCCTTGCAGCCGCGCGGCGTCTGTGGTATGCTAAAAGAAGAATATTGTATTGTTCTGGAGGCGATACCAATGAATAAAGTTTTGATCGAAGTATCCGCGCGCCACATCCACCTGACCCGCGAGCACGTCGACATCCTGTTCGGACAGGGCCACGAGCTGACCGTCAAGAAAGAGCTTTCGCAGCCCGGCCAGTTTGCCTGCGTCGAAAAGGTCCGCGTCGAGGGCCAGAAGGGCGCCTTCCCCGGCGTCAGCGTGCTCGGGCCCGAGCGCCCGGCCACCCAGCTGGAAATTTCGCTGACCGACGCCCGTTCCATCGGCGTGACGGCTCCCGTCCGCGAGAGCGGCGACGTCACCGGCAGCGGCGGCTGCAAGCTGATCGGGCCCTGCGGCGAGGTTGAAATCACCGAGGGCGTCATCGCCGCCAAGCGCCACATCCACGTCAGCACCGCCGACGCGCAGGCCTGGGGCCTGAAGGACCGGCAGGTCGTCTCCGTCAAGGTCGAGACCTGCGGCCGCTCCCTCACCTTCGGCGACGTGTTTGTGCGCGTTTCGGACAAGTTTGTCACCAGCATGCACATCGACACCGACGAGGCCAACGCCGCCGGCATTTCCGGCGAGGTCTACGGCGAGATCCTCGCGTAAACCGCAGCGCCGGGCGCGCGCCCGCGCCTTGCACATATCGTTCACCTTCAGGCCACGGATACCGTTTGTGTCCGTGGCCTTTGTTCGGAGGAAAACACCATGCCCAAGCAGCTCAAGGCCGACCTCGTTTTGCTCTTTGTCACCCTGTCGTGGGGTGTTTCCTTTCTGCTCATCGACCTCTGCCTGACCGAAATCGGCCCCCTGACCCTCAACGCGCTGCGCTTTCTGCTGGCGTCGGCGGGCGCCGCGCTGCTGATGTTCCCCAAAATGCGCGGCATGACGCGGGAAACGCGGCGCTATTCCCTCGGCCTGGGGGCCATTTTGGCCGTCGTCTACGTCTGTTCGACGGTGGGGCTTGTCTACACAAGCATGTCCAACGCCGCCTTTCTGTGCGCGCTGACCGTGGTTTTGACCCCCATCGTCAATTTTCTGGTCTGCCGCGTCCGCCCCGGCCGCCGCCTGATTCTCGTGCTGGCGCTGGCCCTGTCCGGCGTCGCGCTGATGACGCTGACCGAATCGCTGAAACCCCGGCTGGGGGATATCCT
>CAKUPI010000202.1 GCA_934675045.1 uncultured Eubacteriales bacterium | reverse complement strand
GCCTTGACGCGGCCGTGGAACAGATACCCGCCGCGGTCGAACACGACGTTTTCGACGCCGGCCTTGAGCGCTCTTTCAGCGACCAGCTGGCCGACCTTCTTGGCGGCCTCGCAGTTGGCGCCGTATAGGCCGAAGTCCTTTTCGTTAGAGCCGGCGGCCGCCAGCGTCTTGCCGCTCACGTCGTCGATGACCTGCGCGTAGATGTGGCTGTTGCTGCGGAAAACATCGAGGCGGGGCCGTTCGGCAGTGCCGCTCAGTTTGGCGCGCACTCTTTTGTGTCTTTTCAGGCGCTGAGCCTTGGAATCATACTGTTTAATCATTTAAGCGCACCTCCCTTTACTTTTTCTTGCCGCCGGCTTTGCCTTCCTTGCGGCGGACGACTTCGTCGATATACTTGATGCCCTTGCCCTTATACGGCTCGGGAGGACGTTTTTCGCGGATTTCGGCGGCAAACTGCCCGACTTTCTGCTTGTCGATGCCAAAAACGACGATTTTGTTGGGGGCCGGGACCTCGATGGTGATGCCGGGCACCTCGTCGACGACAACCTGATGGCTGAAGCCGAGGTTCATCTGCAGCTGGCTGCCGGCCTTGGCGGCGCGGTAGCCGACGCCGTTGATCTCCAGCTCCTTCTTGTAGCCCTCGCTGACGCCGACGACCATGTTGTGCACAAGCGTGCGGGTCAGGCCGTGCAGCGAGCGGTGCATCTTGTCGTCGGACGGACGGGTGACGTGGACCATGTTGTCCTCGACAGACAGCAGCATGTCGGGGTGCATGCACTGGGTCAGCTCACCCTTGGGACCCTTGACGGTGATTTTGCTGCCCTCTACGGCGACGGTGACGCCGGCGGGGATGGCAACAGGCATTCTTCCGATTCTGGACATTTCCTACCCCTCCCCTTACCAGACAAACGCAAGGACTTCGCCGCCGACATGCAGCTCGCGAGCCTTCTTGTCGGTCATGATGCCCTTGGAAGTCGAGATGATGGCGACGCCGAGACCCTTCAGGACGCGCGGCAGCTCGTCGGCGCCCGCGTAAACGCGCAGGCCGGGCTTGCTGACGCGGCGCAGGCCGGAAATGGCCTTCTCTTTGCCCGCCGTGTACTTCAGCGTAATGCGGATGACGCCCTGGACGCCCTCGTTGAGGACCTCGAAAGAGCGAATGTAGCCCTCGTCCACCAAGATCTGGGCGATGGCCTTTTTGACGCCGGAGGCGGGCACGTCAACGGTCTGATGACGGGCGGATCCGGCGTTTCTGATACGGGTCAGCATATCAGCAATGGGATCGGTGATTTGCATCGTTTTTCCTCCTTACAGAAGTTAGAGAGCAGCGTTTTATCCGTGTTTCCCCCCGGGGATAAGCGCCGGTCGGACGCGATTGGCCCCATGCCCGCGGGTGATTGAGCGGAACTTCTCTCCACTATTCCTAAACCACCGGCGTTTTCGCCGGTTGCTTTGCTGTGTCGGCCGCTCCCGGAAGGCCGGGACGCGGCGGCCGCGGCGAAAGGCTTACCAGGAAGCCTTCTTGACGCCGGGGATCTGTCCCTTGTACGCCAGCTCGCGGAAGCAGATACGGCAGATGCCGAAGTCGCGCAGGTAGGCGTGGGGACGACCGCAGATTTTGCAGCGGTTGTAGTTGCGCGTGGAATACTTGCTGCCCCGCTGCTGCTTGAGGATCATTGCTTTTTTCGCCATTTTGCTGCCTCCTTACTTTGCAAACGGAGCGCCGAGGAGAGTGAGAAGCTCCTTGGCCTCTTCATCGGTATGCGCCGTCGTGGTGAACACGATGTCCATACCGCGGATCTTGTCGATTTTGTCGTACTGAATCTCGGGGAAGATGAGCTGCTCCTTGATGCCCATGGCGTAGTTGCCGCGGCCGTCAAAGCCGTTGGGGTTGATGCCGCGGAAGTCGCGGACGCGGGGCAGGGCGATGTTGAAGAAGCGGTCGAGGAACTCCCACATGCGCTCGCCGCGCAGGGTGACCTTGGCGCCGATGTTCATGCCCTCGCGGACCTTGAAGTTGGCGACGCTCTTGCGGGCCTTGGTGATGACCGGCTGCTGGCCGGTGATGGCGCGCAGGTCGGCGACGACCGAGTCGAGCACCTTGGCGTTGTCGCGGGCTTCGCCGCAGCCGACGTTCAGGGTGATTTTATCGAGCTTGGGAATCTGCATGACGCTCTTGTAGGCAAACTTCTTCATCATCGCCGGAGCGATTTCTTCCTTGTAGCGAACCTTGAGCCGAGGAGTGTACTTTTCATTCATTTCAGCCATTTTCGTCTGTCCTCCTCAATCAAATGGTTTCGCCGCAGTGCTTGCAGACCCGGACCTTTTCGCCGCTGGGCAAAAGGGTGCTCTTGACGCGGGTCGGCTTTTGGCACTTGGGGCAAACGCGCATGACCTTGCAGGCGCGGATGGGGGTTTCCTGCTTGATGATGCCGCCGGTTTCGCCCTGCTTACGGGCCTTCTGGTGCTTGGTGGCAAAGTTGACACCCTCGACAATGACGGTGCCGGCTTTGGGAGAAGTGGACATGACCTTGCCCTGCTTGCCCTTGTCCTTGCCGGAAAGCACTATGACGGTATCGCCTTTTTTGACATTCAACGTGTTCATAGCGTCCTCCTTACAGCACTTCGGGAGCCAGCGAAAGGATCTTCATGTAGTCCTTTTCACGCAGCTCGCGGGCCACGGGCCCAAAAATACGGGTGCCCCTGGGGTTTTTGTCTTCTTTGATGATGACGGCGGCGTTTTCGTCGAAACGGACGTACGAGCCGTCGGGACGGCGCAGGCCCTTGCGGGTGCGGACGATGACGGCGCGGACGACGTCACCCTTCTTGACCTGACCGCCGGGAGCGGCCTTGCGGACGCTGGCGACAATGACGTCGCCGATGTTTCCGTATCTGCGGGTCGAGCCGCCGAGAACACGGATGCATTTCAGTTCCTTAGCGCCGGTATTGTCGGCGACGCGGAGATGTGATTCCTGCTGTACCACGGCAAACCCTCCTTATTTGGCTTTTTCGATGATTTCGACCAGACGCCAGCGCTTGTCGCGGGACAGCGGGCGGG
>CAKUPI010000201.1 GCA_934675045.1 uncultured Eubacteriales bacterium | reverse complement strand
GTTCCCGCGCCGTGGAGGGGGGCGCGCCGGTCACCCCCGCGATGAAGGCGTAAGCGCCCCGGCACATCTGCGGCGCCTGCGCCGCGGAGAGGGCGGGCTGAAAGGCGTAAAGGCCGTTTTTCTTTTCCAGCTCCCAGCAGGTCAGCAGCCAGAAGGCCCGGCTTTCCGTCAGCAGAACCACCCGCCGCCGTCCGCCCGAATCGGGGGACTCGGGCCGTGCGGAGGGGGAGGGGACGCGGTTTTGGAGGTCGTAGAGCAGGGGGGCAGTTTGCAGCTTAATGGGCTATGCACCCCCTTTTCAAAGCGCGTCTATCTGGGCAACCAGATAGTCCGCCGAGCTGTCGCCGTAGATGAACTGGTCGATAAGACCGTCTTTTTTGGCCTGCTTGGCCCGCTCCGCAAGGGCTTGCTCGGTATTGGCGTCGACCAGCAGCACAATTTTGCACTCGGGCGTGCGTGATTTGACCTCGTCGCGGATCTTCATGCGCTCTTCAAAAAGCCACGGCGTATACGCCGTCACCTCCATCAGCAGGGCGTATGGCTCATTCCAGCACAGCCCCGCCGTCTCGCTCGGCGTTCTGGCCCGGATGACCTCGAAGTCGGAATCCGCGGCCCGGAGATTTCTCGCCAGAGAATCGGCAAAAAGATAGCTTTGCATGTCCATTACGATCCGCCGCATGGCTTCACCTGCCTTTCTTTGAGAGTGCTTCAGGCTTCTTTTTACTTCTGATTGTATTATACCGTTTTTGCCCTGAGCGCACATTATCCAAAAGTATACTTTTGCAAAAAAAACCGGGAGCCGAAGCGATAAAAAAGCCCGGGCCGAAAGGGTCCGGGCAGGGGGGATGCTCACAGGTCGAAGTCGTCAAAGCCGGGGACGACCAGCCGCTTGGCGACCACCTCGGCCGCCAGCCGCAGCTTGGAGGTGTAGCCGGTCTTTTGCAGCATGCTGGACACGTGCTTTTTGACCGTCACCTGCGCGACGCCCATTTCGCGGGCGATGTCGTTGTAGGTCATGCCCTGCACCAGCAGGCGCAGCACGCTCAGTTCGGTTTTGGTGAACTCGCAGCTTTTGGCGTGGCCCACGGTGACGGACGGCGACTGCCGGGGGAAAACCGACTGGCCGGCCATGGTGCGCCGCACCACGCTCATCAGCTCCTCGCCGGGGACGTCCTTGTACCACAGGCTGTCGGCCCTAACGCGCCGGGCAAGGGTCAGAAAATCGCAGTCGAGCATGGAGGTGACGATGATAACCCGGATTTCCGGCCGCTCTGCCTTGATTTTGGCCGTGGCGGCAAAGCCGGTCATCTCCCCGTCCGTGCACACGTCCATCAGCACCAGGTCGACCGGATGCCTCCGGCAGAAGTCGACGGCCCCCTCGGCGCTGGCGACCTCTCCGGCCTTTTCGTACCCGGGCTCGGCGCAGAGGCTTCCGGCCATGTGCTCGCGGGACATCTTCTGGTCGTCGACTATCAGAACCTTTGTCATGCAGACCCCTCCTTTTCGGGTACGGTGACGGTCAGCGCAAAGCGCGGCGCGGTGTCGATGGTCATTGTGCCGCCCGCCTGCTCCACCCGGCCGCGCAGCGAGCCGAGGCCCCCGTGCTCGACGATGGCGCCCTGCGGCGGGCGGCCGTTGTTGACAATGCGGATCGACGCGCCCTGCGCCGTCTGCGCGCAGGCGGCGTAAACCTCGTCGCCCCCCGCGTGGCGGACGGTGTTGGTGACACACTCCCGAATGGCGAGGAGCATCAGCTCGTGGGCGGCGGGTTCGGCCGGCAAAACGCCGGTGAGACGGACGGCGACGCCCATTTCGCGCGCCGTTTTCCGCAGCGCGTCCAGATTTTCGCGCTCGGGCAGGTCGGGCGTCCGGTTGTCGCGCTGCAAAAGGCGGATGGCGCGGCGCCAGTCGGAAACGTCCAGCTCGGAGGTGGGGCGGCGCTGCACCAGCAGCCGCCGGATTTTGACAAGCCCGTCGCCCACCTGCTTGTGGACGCGGATTTTGGCGGACACAATTTCCTCGCCGCGGATGACGTCCTTCATGCCGGCCATGAGCCGGCGGATGCGCTCGCCATCGGCGGCGAGGCGGCGGTTGTCCTTTTGCAGCTCCTGCCGCGCGCGGTAAAGCTCGGTGACGTCGGCGGCGATGGCCTGCGTATAAGCCGCCCCGCCGGCCTCGACCGTGCAGAGGGTGAAGCGCCACGCGCCGATCCCCGGCGTCAGCAGAATGTCCGGGTGGCCCGGGGCCGTGACGGGGTAGCCGTCCAGCAGGGCGCGCAGGTCGGACAGGGCTTGCAGGTCGTGCCCGGCCAGCAGGTGAAACAGGCGCTGCATCTGCCGGTTGCACAGCACGGCAATGCCGTTTCGGTCAAAAAAGCAGAGGCCGACGGGCAGGTTGTCAAAAGACTCCTTGAGCACGCGGCGCTGCCGGCTTCGATTCAGCAAGGGAACCCGCCCCCCTTCGCAAGGCGCAGCACAAGCTGCCAGTCGCCGTCCTCGTCCCGCTGCACGGAGGCTTGCGCGCCGGCAAGGCCGGACAGCTCCGCGCCGGAGTCGGTGGTCACGGTAAAGCGCAGGCCCTCGGCCGTCTCCTCGAGCGAGCCGTTGATGACGCTCATGTGCCCGAGCGACAGCTCGGCAATCCGCTCGAAAAAGTCGTAGACGCTTTTTAAGTGCCCGACGGCGATTTTGCCGCTCAGCCGGGAGCGGACGGTGCACGTCACGTCGAAAAGGGCCAGATTTTCTATCGTGTCGCGGAAGGTGAAGCCGACCTCGTTGGCCGGCAGCAGCGGGTGGCGCGCCCCGTTGAGCAGCAGGTTGCTCCGGCGCTTGATGTAAGCGCCGATGACCGCCGCCTCCTTGAGCAAAAGCACCCGCTCCTCCTCTGAAGAGGAGGCGTCAAACCGTTCGAGCAGCTGCGACAGCCTGTCGATCTGCGCGGCGGTCTCCCGCTGGATGTCGGTGTAGATGCCGTCGAGCTCCTCGATTCGCATCCGCTTTTCCTGAAGCCGGTATTCCTCGGCCAGAATGTCCCGTTCGTCGCTCAGCTCCTCCCGTACCTCGCG
>CAKUPI010000200.1 GCA_934675045.1 uncultured Eubacteriales bacterium | reverse complement strand
TCTGGCAAAAAGCAGGCCGAACACCAAAAACAGCAGATAGCCGCAAAGCTCCGTCCGGTTCATGCGGTCGATGTTGCGGGCAAAGGCCCCGAAGTCGACATCGCCCGCCTCGGTAAAGGGCGTGATAAGCGGCGGCAGCACGCCGTGGATTTCAAAATACCCCATTTTTGCTCACTCCTCATTTCAGTTGGCTTTACTGTATCATTTTTCGCGCAGCGCGTCAACGCCGGACGGGGCGGCGGGTATAAACGGGCATTTTCCGCACATGCTATCGGTTGATGAAACGCAAGGAGGAAGCCTGAAATGACCCATCTGACCTGCAGCGTCTCAAACTGCGCAAGCAACGTGCACAACCTGTGCTGCCGTCCCGACATCACGGTGGAGGGCGGCGGCGCCGGCAGCGGGGAGCAGACCTGCTGCCTCTCCTTTCAGCACCGCAGCGACGCCATCACCGCCAGCACGGCGGCCGGCACGCCCTGCGAGCAGACGCAGGTGCACTGCGGCGCGCGGGACTGCCTGTACAACCAAGACGCCCTCTGCGCCGCCGACCGCGTCTGTGTCGAGGGCGACGGCGCCTGCGACTGTCAGCAGACCTGCTGCGGCACCTTCCGGCGCGAGAGGGAGTAGCGCCCGCGCAGCCCGGCTCCGGCCGGGCTGTTTTTTTGCGCTGCGGCGGTTTTCTTTCCCGCTTCGCGGGCTTTTCGAAAGGGCCGCTATTTCCCTCGTCATTTCCCGCTCTTTGTCTGTCTTTCCTGCGCGTACAATGGACATGAACATTCAATGAGGAGCGGATTTACGATGGACAAGCAGCTTGACGTCCGGCTCAGAAAGCTGTCGCGGCGCGTGCGGTTTCTGATGGACGACCCCCGTCACGCCCTTGCGCTGCGCGGCTTTTGCAGCTTTTTTCTCTCTTTTGTACTGGCGGCCGTCCGCCTTTTCCCCGGCTCCCGCCCTTTGGGGCTGGCCTATGCCGCCGCGCGGCGCGACAGCCGGGAATCTCCCCTTGCCTTTGCCGGCGCTTTCGCGGGCGCCCTCTGTTTTCTCGGGACGGGCGGCGCCCCGTACGCCGCCGCCGCCGTGCTGTGCTGCACCTGCCACAGGGTTTTCCGCGGCCTGCGGCAGCCGACCGCCGTCTTTTTCGCCCCCTTCTGCGTGGGCGTGTCCGTTGTTTTTATCAAAAGCGCCCTTTTGTGGGGGCGGGGCGCGCGCGCTTTTCTGCTTCTCGTCATAGAAGGGCTGACGGCCGCCGGGTTCTGCCTTCTGCTCGAACTGTGCGGTCAGAATCAAAATCCCCAGCCTCTTTTTCCCCTCTGCCGCAGCCTTTACGCCGGTATGATGCACCCGGCAGACGGCCGGAGCGCCCGTCCCCCGCACCCCCCTTCGCGCACCGCGCCCCGTCTGCACGCCGTCACCCGCGCCATCGCCGAGCTCGGCTGCGCCGTATCGGCCCTTTCGGAGCCGCGCACGCAGGCCGACGGCCAGGACATTTCGCGCATTTACGACCGCGCGGCCGATCAGGTCTGCCGGAAATGCTCGCTGGCCTCGCTGTGCTGGAGCCGCGAGGCCGTCGAGAGCTACGACGCGCTCAACAACACCGCCTCGCGGCTGCGCGAGTGTGGCTCGCTCTCGGCCGAGGATTTTCCCGCCTATTTTTCGGGCCGCTGCGTCAACATCGAAAAGCTGTGCGGCGCCATCAACGACCAGTACCGCTCTCATCTCCGCCGGCGCGCCATGCAGCGCCGCGCCGAGCAGAGCCAGCACCTGATGCGCGAGGGCTATGACAGCCTGTGCGGCGTTCTGACCGGCGTGGCCGAAGCCGTCGACCTCGCACCCGAATATTACCCCGGTCTGGAAGGGCGGGTCAAAAGCGTCGTCCGCGCCTATTCGCCCGGCGCGTCGGTCGCCGTTTACTCGCAGGCGGGCCGGCTGCACATCGAAGTCGGCGTGCGCGGCGACACGCCGCCCCTGCCCGACAGCGGCGCCTTTGTGCAAAGCCTTTCCCTTGCGCTGGGCCGCAGCTTCTGCCCGCCCGAGGAGATTTTGTCAAAAGCCGGCCGCACCCTTCGCATCAGCGAGGCCGAACGCCTGCGCGCCTCGGTCTGCCGCGCCGTGCGGCAAAGGCACGGCGAAACGGTCTGCGGCGATTCCAGCCTGCACTTTCACACCGCCGACGGCCGCGCCGTCATCCTGCTGTCCGACGGCATGGGGACCGGCGCCGCGGCCGAGCGGCTGTCGCGCACGGCGCTGTCGCTGGTGGCGCAGTTTGTGCGTTCGGGATGCAGCGTGCAGGAAAGCGCGCGCGCCGTCCTGCCCGTTCTGGCGGCCCGGTTTGAGGACTGCGGCTTTGTCACCCTTGACTTGCTGGAAATCAATCTGTTCAGCGGCGAGGGCAAGCTCTTGAAATACGGCGCGGCGCCGACCTTTGCGGCGCGCGGCGGCACGGTGCGCCGCTTCTTCTCGACCGCCATGCCGGCCGGAGCCGACCCGGTGCTGTCCTCGCCCGAACCGGCGCAGCTTAAGCTGTGCGAGGGCGATCGCATCGTGATGGTCAGCGACGGCGTGTGCGACGGCACCGACGCCGACGCCATCGCCCTGCTGTGCCGCGACCCGTCGCCGGACCCCCAGACGCTGGCGGGGCGCATTCTCGACGCGTCGGACGGCGCGGCGCCGGGCGACGACCGCACGGTGCTGGTCGTCACGCTGTCCACCGCCGAATAATGCCCCGGCGCGCGGGCACACTGAAAACAAAACCGCACAAGGAGGATGCGCCGTGGTCAAAGGTGTTTCCAAGCAAGCCGTCATCGTCCCCTCGCCCGACCCGCAGAAGTTTGAGCAGGCCATTTTCATTGTCTCCGGCGAGGAGGGGAGCAGCGTCCGCTCGGCCGACGAAATGCTGGCGCTCGCCTGCCGCCTTGCCGAGCGCTACAACGTCACGGCAAGCCCCGTCAGGAGGCGTGTGCGCAAAGCGCTCGTCCCTCTCCTCTCCTTTTTGCTGGGCAGCGGCGCAACGGCCCTTGTCTGGCTGTTCACATCGGGCCTTTAACCTGCAAAAAGCCCCCCTGAGCCTGTATCAGGG
>CAKUPI010000199.1 GCA_934675045.1 uncultured Eubacteriales bacterium | reverse complement strand
CCATTAACGGTTTTACGACCACTCCGCAAAAAAAGGCGGAGGTTTTTGCTTTTAAAAATTATAGTTTTCCGAAAGGTTGGTCTGCTCGCCGAGCGTCAGCTCGATTTTGTAAACCGTCCCCTGCCGGTACACGGAAAGGGTGATGCTGTCGCCCGCCTTGAAACGGTTGCGCTGCTTGACGGCGCCGGTGACGCCGCTCACCCGCTCGCCGTTGACGCTCACGATGACGTCGCCGGCCTTGATTCCCTTTTCGTAGGCATCGGACGCTTCCGCGACGCTGTCGACCAGCACGCCCTGCGGCAGATTGTAAAAGACGGCCGCCATGGCGCTGATGGTGCGGCCCGAGATGCCGACCAGCGGACGGCCGGAGACATAGCCGTTTTCCATCAGCTCGTCGACGATGGGCTGCACCGTGTTGATGGGAATGGCAAAGCCGAGCCCCTCGTAAGCCGACGAAGAGAGCTTGGCGGAAATCACGCCCACCACCTGACCGCGCTCGTTGAGCAGCGGACCGCCGGAATTGCCCTGATTGACAGCCGCGTCGGTCTGCAAAAGGGTCATCACGTTGTTGTTGATGACGATGTTGCGGTCAACGCCCGAAATGACGCCGGCCGTGACCGTTCCCATCAGCTCGCCGGTCGGGTTTCCGATGGCGACGGCCGGCTCGCCCACTTCGACCTGATCCGAGTCGCCCAGCTCGATGGCCGGCAGGCCCGAGGCTTCGATTTTGAGCACGGCGATGTCGGTGTATTCGTCGGCGCCGATGAGGTAGGCCGCATAACTGTCGCCGCTTTCCAGCGCCACGGTAATGCTGTCCACCCCGGAGATGACGTGGTTGTTGGTGACAATGTAGCCGTTTTCGCTGATAATAAAGCCGGAGCCGGCGCTGCTCTGCGAAAAGCTCTTATAGGTTTCCGTGACGATGCCGACCACCGAGGCGCTGCACTTTTTCACGACGCTGCGCACGTCCCGGACGATTACGGACGATTCCCCCGCCTTGGGCTCCGGCACCAAAAAGCCGCCCTGCGCTCCGTCGTTCTCCGCCGCGCTCTGCCCGCCGTCCACCTCGCGGGTACTGAGCAAAATGAGGGCCGTCAAAAAGGCAAAGCCTGTCAGGCAAATCAGCGCCAGCACCGCGCCGCCGCGCCGATAACGGCGGCGGCGCCGCTTTTCCGCCAGAATCTGGTCGTAGCTTTTGTACGGAAACTCACCGTAAAACTGCGTGTATTCCGTTCTGTCCTGCCCATTATGCATACAAAATCCCTCAATTGGTTGGAATGCTGAAACAAAACTCCGTCTTTCCGTCCCCGCTTTTGGCGTAAATGTCGCCGCCGTGGCGGTTGACCACCGTCTTGACGATGTAAAGCCCAAGGCCGGAGCCGTTTTTGTTGACGCTGCGCGACTGGTCCTCTTTATAAAAGCGATCGAAAATATATTTGATGTTCTCCGGCGCGATTTCGCTGCCGGTGTTCTGCACATTGCATTGCAGCTTTCCGCCCTTTTCCGCAAGGTAAACGGCGATTTGCCCTTTTTGCGGCGTGAACTTGACGGCGTTGTCGATCAGGTTGTAAACCGCCTGGAACAGGCCGTCGTGGTCGGCGTTGACGTTGAGGGTCTCCGGAATGTCGAGCACGACCTCGATATCCTTCTCCGTCAGCTTCTGCTCAAAGCCGATGATGATGCGGCGCACCATTTCGCAGATGTCGAAGGTGGTCTTGTTCAGCCCCTTTTCGCCCGATTCCAGACGCGACACCTCGAGCACGCTGTTGGCCAGCCGCGACAGGCGCTTGATCTCCTCTGAGATGATGTGCAGATAATACTCCTGCCGGTCCGGCTTGATGGTGCCGTCCAGAATCCCGTCGACAAAGCCGGCGATGGTCGTCATCGGCGTGCGCAGGTCGTGCGAGACGTTGGCGATCAGCCCCCGGCGCATGCTCTCGGTGTTGGCCACCGAATCGGCCATGTTGTTAAAGCTCAGAATGACGTCGTAAAGCTCGTCTCGGTGCTTGGAGCGCGGCAGCGGAACGCGCGGGGTGAAGTCGCCGCGGCCGTAGCTTCGGGCGGCGGCGGCCATCTGCTTGAGCGGCTTGACGGTGCTGCGCACGACCAGATAGGTGACGGCCAGCGTCAGCAGCAGCACGACAATGACCATGATGAAAAAGGTGCTGACCACCTCGAAGAAAAAGTTGATCGAGCCGTCGGCCGCGACGGTGACAAACAAAACGCCGAGGTTTTCCGTCCCTCCGCCGGACAGCGTTTTGCTGAAGGGGACGCCGACGACAAAGTGCGCCTCGGGCAGGTAGCCGTAAAAGGTGCCCATCTCGGCGTAGCGGCCCTCTTCCAGCACGGTGCTGACCGCCGCCTGCGGCAAAACGCCGCTGTCCTGCGCGTAACAGCCGTCGCTGTTGGCGATATACATGATGCGGCCGTCCAGATCGCAGATGAAGATCATTCCGCCGCTGATGTCGGCCAGCTGCATCATGTTGATGACATAAGAGCGCGTATACGGGTTTGAGCTCCCCGGCATCAGCCGCTCGAGCTGCGCCGCCGTTTCGATAAACGTCGATGTGCTCTGCGCCGCGCGCGAGGCCGTCTGTTCCAGCGTGTTTTCCTTGTCCTCCACGGCGTAGCGGTTGACCTGCGCCACATAAGCGCCGCCGAGAATGACAAAGCTGAACACGATGACCAGCGAATAAATGAGAAAGTACTTTAAAAACAGGCTGTTCATGCCAAGTCCCCACTCCGGCAGAGACTACTCGCCCTGCACCTCAAATTTATATCCGACGCCCCAGACCGTTTTGATCTCCCACTTGTCCGATACCCCCTGCAGCTTTTCGCGCAGGCGCTTGACGTGCACGTCCACGGTGCGGGTATCGCCGAAGTAGTCAAAACCCCACACGTCGTCGAGCAGCTGGGCGCGGGTAAAGACGCGGTTGGGCGAGCTGGCCAGAAAATACAGCAGCTCGATCTCTTTGGGCGGAATTTCCATCTTTTCGCCCTTGACAATGATGTTGTACGACTCTTTGTCGATGATCAGGTTGTCAAACTCCAGCTTGTGCGGCGTGTCGTCCTTATCGTACCGGCGCAGCACGGCGCGGACG
>CAKUPI010000198.1 GCA_934675045.1 uncultured Eubacteriales bacterium | reverse complement strand
CGGCATTCCCGCCGCACCGCGCGGCGTGCCGCAGATTGAGGTCACCTTCGACATCGACGCCAACGGCATTGTCAACGTCTCGGCCAAGGACCTCGGAACCGGCAAGGAGCAGAAAATCACCATCACCGCCTCGACCAACCTGTCCAAAGAGGACATCGACAAGGCGGTCAAGGAGGCCGAGCGCTTTGCCGAAGAGGACCACAAGCGCCGCGAGGCCATCGACACCCGCAACAACGCCGAGAACCTTGTGTATCAGACCGAAAAGTCGCTGAGCGAGCTGGGCGACAAGGTGACGGACGAGGAGAAAGCCCCCGTCACCGAGCAGCTGGAAAAGCTCAAAGAGGTCCTCAAGGGCGACAACGTCGAGGCCATCAAGACGGAGTCGGAAGAGCTGACCAAGCGCTTCTACACCATCGCCGAGAAGCTGTATAAAGACGTCAAGCCCGAGGAGAACGCCGCGCCTCAGACCGATGAAAACGGCAACCCCGTTTACGACGCCGACTACAAGGTCGTTGACGACGAGGAAAAAAAGGACTAAAATAAGCCGCGGCGGGGAAGGGCGCAGCCCTTCTCCGCCCTTGGCTGTTGCGAATCTGTGAAATCCGTTCGAAAGGAAGACTAAGCCATATGCCGGAACAAAAGCGCGACCTTTACGAGGTACTGGAAATTGAAAAGGGCGCATCCGACGAAGAAATCAAGAAAGCCTATCGAAAACTGGCCAAAAAATACCACCCCGACCTCAATCCGGGCGACAAAGAGGCCGAGCAGAAAATGAAAGAGGTCAACGCCGCGTACGAGGTTTTGTCCGACAAGGACAAAAAGGCGCGCTACGACCAGTTCGGCCATGCGGGCATCGATCCCAATTACGCGGCGGGCGGCGCAGGCGGCTATGGCGGATTTGAAGATTTTGACCTGGGCAACATCTTCGATTCCTTCTTCGGAGGCGCCTTCGGCGGGCAGAGCAGCCGCCGCCAGACCGGCCCCCAGCGCGGGGAGAACATACGAATCGGCCTGACGCTGAGCTTTGAAGAAGCGGCCTTCGGCTGCGAAAAGGAGGTCAACGTCACCCGGGCCGAAAAATGCCCCGACTGCAACGGCAGCGGCGCGCAGGCCGGCACTGCGGCCGAGACCTGTCCGCTGTGCCACGGCACCGGCCAGTTCAAAACCACCCAGCGGACCCCCTTCGGGGTGTTCTCGTCGGCCGCGCCGTGCAACAACTGCCACGGCACGGGCAAAATCATCAAAAACCCCTGCAAAACCTGCAATGGCACCGGCCGCGTGCGCAAAAGCCGCACCATCTTCATCAAGGTGCCGGCCGGCATCGACGAGGGGCAGACCATTTCGCTGCGCGGCGAGGGTCAGGGCGGCCTGAACGGCGGCCCCAGCGGCGATTTGTTTGCCACCGTTTCCATCAAGCCGCACAAGCTGTTTAAGCGCAGCGGGCAGGACGTGCTTTTGGAAATGCCGGTGTCCTTTGTGCAGGCGGCGCTGGGCGCGCAGCTGACGGTGCCGACCATCGACGGAAAGGTGCAGTATGACCTGCCCGAGGGCACGCAGACGGGCACCGTATTCCGCCTGAAGGGAAGCGGCATTCCCAACCCGAGCGGCCGCGGCCGCGGCGACCAGTATATCAAGGTCAACATCGAAATCCCCAAAAACCTGACGGGCGAGCAGAAGGAGATTCTGCGCAAGTTCGAGGACACCGTGGGAGAGAGCCATTATCAGGAGCGAAAGGGCTTTTTCTCCAAAATGAAAGACAGGTTTAAATAAAAACAGCAGAAAGCCCGGTCTCACTGTGAACAGGAGACCGGGCTTTTTTGCGGGAAAAGGGGCGGGTCAGGGAATCAGTCCCTCGCCCGAAACGGAGACGGTGACGGCGCCCGACTTGAGCTGGGCGTAAAGGGCCTCGACGGCCTCCAGCGTTTCGGCGCTCAGATTGCCCTTCGGCTCCTCGCCCTTTTTGGGGGCCTCGGGCATGGGAATGCCGATGCCGTCGTTGGAAGCGTCGTAAACCAGCGTCTGACCGCCGGGGAACTCCTCCTCGGCGATGGCGGCGATGGCCTGCTCGACGGCGCCCGCAATGTCCTTGGAGGCCGAGGTGATGACGGCGGTGTCGGAGCCTTGGTAGGCGCCGAGGCCCGACTGATCGACGTCGACGCCGATGCACCACAGCCTTTCGCCGGCGGCGGTGCGGGCGCGGGCCTCGGTGATGACGCCGGTGCCGGTCTGCCCGGCGGCCGAGAAGATGCAGCTCACGCCGCGGTCATACATTTCGGCGGCCAGACGCTGCCCGCCCGCGCTGTCGGAAAAGCTCCCGGCATAGACAAAGTTCTGCGCGTCGAGGGAAATGTCGGTGCCGTAATGCTCGTTGGCGTACAGCACGCCCTGCTGAAAGCCCCAGCTGCTGCGCTGCGCAGACGGCAGCTCCATGCCGAAAATGCCGCCGAAGGCGCCCTCTTTAAGCTCGAGCGCCGCGGCAAAACCGGCCAGAAAGGCGGCCTGCTCGTCGGCAAAGACCAGGCTGACCGTGTTGGGGGAGAGGGCGGCTGGGGTGAAATCAACGGCGATGAAGCGGCAGTCCGGGTATTTCTCCTGCGCCGTTTCGAGCGCCTCGGTAAAGAGCAGGCCGGGCAGGACGAAAACGCGGTAGCCTTCCCCAAAAAGGGCGTCGATGCGGGCCAGGTAATCGGCCGTGGTGCTGCCCTCGGGCTGAACGGCCTTGGGCGTAAAGCCGTATTGCTCGCTGGCGGCCGAAATGCCCTCCCACGCGCCCTGATTAAAGGTCTTGTCGCGAATGGTGCCGCCGTCGGTCACCAGCGCGACCTGAAGCTTTTTCCCGCGGGAGCAGCCGGCCAGCGGCAGCACCAGCAGAAAGGCCGCGAGCAAGGCGGCGGCCCGTTTCAGGTTCAACATATAAAATACCTCCGAAATTGCGTTTGGATGGCAGGCAAAAAGCGCGCCGGCGGGCAATGAAAGCCGGCCGCGGGCCTGTCCGACAAATGTGCGTTCACTTAACCATCATATAGTAAACCGCAAAAAATAGCAAGATCAAATGCGTTCCGGCCGCCCGCTGCGGTGTAGCACTACAATACATATTGGACAAGTGAATAAAAAGATAT
>CAKUPI010000197.1 GCA_934675045.1 uncultured Eubacteriales bacterium | reverse complement strand
GTTTCGGTATGCTCAAAACATTTTATCCGAAAGGAACATCACAGATGAATCAGTGTAAAAACAGAGCCTATTGCGGCACGCTCCGCGAGAGCGAGGCCGGCAAAACCGTTACCGTGTACGGCTGGGTTGCCCGCGCGCGCGACTTGGGCGGCCTTATCTTCGTCGATGTGCGCGACCGCACCGGCCTTGTGCAGTGCGTCTTTGACCAGACCGACGACAAGGCGCTGTTTGACAAAGCGGCGGCGCTGCGCAGCGAATACACGGTGGAGATCACCGGCACGGTGCGTCCCCGCGCCTCGGTCAACGACAAAATCCCCACCGGCCGCATCGAGATTCTGGCCGGCGGCCTGCGGGTTTTTGCCCGGGCGGAGACCACCCCCTTTGAGATTTCCGACGACGTGTCGGTCAACGACACCCTGCGTCTCACATACCGCTACCTCGACCTGCGCCGTCCCTCGCTGCAGCACAGCATCGCCCTGCGCCATCAGATTATGCAGCTGACCCGCAGCTATTTTTCCGAAAACGGCTTTTTGGAAATCGAAACGCCCATTCTGACCAAGTCGACCCCCGAGGGCGCGCGCGACTATCTCGTGCCCTCGCGCGTGCACCCTGGCGAGTTTTACGCCCTGCCCCAGTCGCCGCAGCAGTACAAGCAGCTTTTGATGCTGGCCGGCTTTGACCGCTATATGCAGATTGCCCGCTGCTTCCGCGACGAGGACCTGCGGTACGACCGCCAGCCCGAGTTTACCCAAATCGACCTTGAGATGAGCTTTGTCGAGGTCGACGACGTCATCGCCGTGCAGGAGGGCTTCCTCAAGCGCCTGATGAAGGAGGTCAAGGGCGTCGACATCGAGCTGCCCATTCCGCGCATGACCTACCGCGAGGCGATGGCCCGCTACGGCTCGGACAAGCCCGACCTGCGCTTCGGCTACGAGCTGTGCGATTTGTGCGAGCCCGCCCGCGGCTGCGGCTTCTCGGTGTTTGAAAAGGCGCTGGAGGCGGGCGGCCTGGTGGCCGGCATCAACATCGACGGCGGCGCCAAAATGAGCCGCAAGGAGATCGACGCGCTGGGCGAATACGTCAAGACTTACCGCGCCAAGGGCCTGGCGTGGCTCAAGGTGGCCGAAAACGGCGAGCACAGCTCTTCTTTTGCCAAGTTTGTGCCCGAGGAAAAGCTGCGCGCCATCATGGACCGCGCCGGCGTCAGGCCGGGCGACCTGCTGCTGTGCGTGGCCGACCCCGACGCCGAGCTGGCGCAGAACGCGCTGGGCAACCTGCGCTGCGAGGTGGCGCGCCGCATGAAGGTCATTCCCGAAAACACCTGGAAGTTTTTGTGGATTGTCGACTTCCCGCTCTTCGAGTACGGCGAGGACGACGACGGCAACACCCGCCTGTACGCCAAGCACCACCCCTTTACCTCGCCGGTCGACGACGACCTGCCCCTCTTTGAGACCAATCCCATCGCCATGCGCGCCAAGGCCTATGACATTGTGTTAAACGGCACCGAGCTGGGCGGCGGCTCCATCCGTATTCACCGCCCCGAGGTGCAAAGCGCCATGTTCCACGCGCTGGGCATCGGCGACGAGGAGATTCAGTCGCGCTTCGGGCACATGATCAACGCCTTTAAGTACGGCGCGCCCCCGCACGGCGGCATTGCCTACGGCCTCGACCGCATTGTCATGCACATGGCCGGCACCGAAAACATCCGCGACGTCATCGCCTTCCCCAAGGTGCAGAACGCCTCGGAGCTGATGATGGACAGCCCCTCGACGGTGGACGAGCGCCAGCTGCGCGATTTGTCCATCCGGGTGGACCTTCAGAAAAAGTAAAAAGGCGCCCCCTTGCGGGGGGCCATACAGCAGAAAAGCCTCCGTATGCCGGTACGGAGGCTTTTTTTGGTTTTTCTGCGTCAGCGGTTGATAAAGCGCAGCGCCAGCGCAAGCGTCAGCATGTGAACGGGGTAAAAGGCATAGCAGAAGTACTGAAAGGGCTTGCTGTGGCAGCCCTGCCGCCCGCGGTAGAGCCAGATGGGCACCAGCGCCAGCAGCGCAAGCCCCTGCTGGCAGATTTCCCATTGCAGGCCGAAGAGCCGGACGGGGTACATCAGCCCGCCCAGCAGCTCCACGTTGATCCAGTAGAGGGCGAGAATCTGCCCCGGCAGGCACCACCATTTGCGCCCCCGGAAAAAATAAAAGGCAAACACCGTTAAAACGCCGGCGCCGTAGTAGTCCACCATGCCGAGGGTGCCCAGCGCCGCCCCGGCGAGCACAACGCCGGCCGCCGTCAGCAGGTAGGCCCAGGTTTTCCACCTTTTCCGCGCCGTTTCCATCAGGTGAATGCCCAAAAGGGCCGTCAGCAGCGTCCAGATCACGTTCTGGTGAACGGGATAAAACCACGTTCCGCCATACATCAGGTCAAAGGGGACCTCGGAAAGAACGGCGAACAGCAGCATCCGCAGCGCGTACTTTTTGAAGCTGTGCGTGTGGAAATACCCCTCTACGGCCATAAAGGCAAAGAGTGGAAAGGCCAGCCGGCCGGCGCAGGTCAGCCAGTCCTGCGCCGGGAGAAGGGTGGCCCAGAGGTGATCCATCAGCATCAGGGCCATGGCGAGGATGTGAAGCGCCGCCGCGCTGAGGCCCGGGCGCCCTGCGGGGGACGGCTTGGTGTTTTCGATTGGCATAGTGTCGCTCCTGTGTTCAGTTTCTTCCAGGAAAGTGTACCACAAAGGCGCCGGAGAATCCACCCGTTCGCGCCAAAAAAATGTCCGGCGCTTTTGACGCGGCCCTTCGCGCATGGGCAAAAGTGTAAATTTTTATCGATCGTATTGACAAGGCGGCTGCTTTCACATACGATAAATTACAGGTGCAAATCCAAACGCATAAAAGGAGAGACCCGCATGAAAGCCACTTACCATGACTTTATCGTTTCCAACCCCAACTGTTCCCGGTTTTCCTCCAACAGGGACGCCATTGCCATCTTCGATTTTCTCAATCAGGATGACAACATCATCAAAATGATCGATTACTGCGAAATGGGAAAGCCGGCGCTGGCCGCCTGCGTTTCCGAGCTGGAGGCCTTTGTCGACCGGCTGTCGCAGTCCACGATACACCTGACCGACGGCTTTACCCGGACGGTGATTGGC
>CAKUPI010000196.1 GCA_934675045.1 uncultured Eubacteriales bacterium | reverse complement strand
TTCGGCTACGCGACCGACATGCGCAGCCGCACGCAGGGCCGCGGCCAGTATGCGATGGAGCCCAGCCACTACACCGAGGTTCCCAAGAGCATTCAGGAAAAGCTTGCAAACGGCAAGTAATTGCTTGAAAAGTCTTGCAATTCCTGACGAGATCGTATAAAATAATCTCAATATTCTGATTTGAAAAAGCTTATTGTTACACATAAGGAGGAAGAACAATGGCCAAGGCAAAATTCGAAAGAACCAAACCGCACGTTAACATCGGCACCATTGGTCACGTCGACCACGGCAAGACTTCTCTGACTGCTGCTATCACGAAGGTGCTGGCTTTACAGGGCAAGGCCAAGTACGAGGCCTATGACGCCATCGACAAGGCTCCCGAAGAGCGCGAGCGCGGCATCACCATCAACACCGCGCACGTCGAGTACGAGACCGACAACCGTCACTATGCCCACGTTGACTGCCCGGGCCACGCCGACTATATCAAGAACATGATCACCGGTGCTGCGCAGATGGACGGCGCCATTCTGGTTATCGCCGCCTCCGACGGCCCGATGGCTCAGACCCGTGAGCACATCCTGCTGGCCCGTCAGGTCGGCGTTCCCGCCATCGTTGTTTTCCTGAACAAGTGCGATCAGGTCGACGACGAGGAGCTGCTTGAGCTGGTCGAGATGGAAGTCCGCGAGCTGCTGAGCACCTACGAGTTCCCCGGCGACGACATCCCCGTCATCCGCGGCTCGGCTCTGAAGGCTCTCGAGTGCACCTCCACCGACGTCAACGATCCCGCCTACGCCTGCATCGTCGAGCTGATGAAGGCCGTTGACGAGTATATCCCCACCCCCGACCGCAAGGCCGACCTGCCCTTCCTGATGCCCGTCGAGGACGTCTTCACCATCACCGGCCGCGGCACCGTCGCCACCGGCCGTGTCGAGCGCGGCCAGCTGAAGCTGTCCGAGGAAGTCGAGATCGTCGGCCTGATGGACGCTCCCCGCAAGACGGTCGTCACCGGCATCGAAATGTTCCGCAAGCTGCTTGACTACGCCGAGGCCGGCGACAACATCGGCACCCTGCTGCGCGGCATCAACAAGACCGACATCGAGCGCGGCCAGGTTCTGGCCAAGCCCGGCTCCATTCATCCCCACACCAAGTTCGTTGGCCAGGTCTACGTTCTGTCCAAGGATGAAGGCGGCCGTCACACCCCCTTCTTCAACAACTATCGTCCGCAGTTCTACTTCCGTACGACCGACGTTACCGGCGTCATCACCCTGCCCGAAGGCACCGAGATGTGCATGCCCGGCGACAACGTCGACATGAAGGTTGAGCTGATCACCCCGATCGCTATCGAGAAGGGCCTCCGCTTCGCTATCCGTGAAGGCGGCCGTACCGTCGGTTCGGGCGTTGTTATCGACGTCGAAGCCTAAGCTTCTCATTTTCGCACCGTTTACAGGCGTCCGGATTTTTCCGGGCGCCTGTTTTTTGCGCGCAAAGGCCCCGGCTGACAAAAAGCCGGGGCCGACGGTTTTTAACGGGAAAAATACTCGGACAGGCCCTGAACGACAGCGGCGCAAAAGGCCTCGCGCTCGATGTCGGAAAGCAGGGTCTCCAGCCCGAAGGGGCTGGAAATGTACTCGTTTTCGATGAGCAGGGACAGGGTGGACTCCGCCCGGCAGAGATAGAGGCCGGAATCGGAGACAAGGGAAGTCTCGCGCCCGACGGCGGCCAGCTGCTCTGCAATGCACTGCGCCAAGGGCACCGACAGCGCGCTTTTGCAGTGAAGCTGCACGCCGTGCAGCGGGGAGACGTCGACGTCGTCTGCGGCGCTGTCGGAATGCAGGGACAGGAATGCGTCAAACGAGCCGGTGCAGGCGGTCAGCAGCCGCTCGCGCAGCGGGAGGGAGCTATCGTCGCCGCGCGTCAGCGTGACGTCGGCGCCCGCCTGCCGCAGCGCCTTTTGCAAAAGCAGCGCCGTTTTCAGGTTCAGGCGCTTTTCCGGCCACTCGGCGTCGGCGCCCAGCGCGCCGGAGGCCTGCCCGCCGTGGCCCGCGTCGAGCAGGATGTGCAGGCCGGACAGGGGCAGTCCGCCCTGCGCGGCGGGGTGCTGTTTAAGATGCAGGGAAAAGCCGTCTGCCTCGGCGCTTAGGTGAAAGCCGTCGATTTGCAGCGAATCGCGCAGCGTCAGCGTGTAGAGGGCCGTCTGCCCGTCCTGCGCAAGGGAGACGTCGGAAAACAGCGGGCTTTCAAACCGGTAGGCGAGCCGGACGGGCCGGACGCTCAGAATGAGCCGGTTGCCCTCCATACGGCAGGCGGCGGCCGGGGCGCCGCGGCAGGAAAAGTGCACGATGTGAAAGCCGTCCTCTTCCGACTGCGAAATGTCCGTCAGATCAAACAGCGGCGCCTCGTCCGGCGGCAAAAGCCGCGCGTCGCTCAGGCGCAGATATCCCATGCCCGGCAGCGCTAAAAACCCGTTGTCAAGCCCCGGAGCGGTTCCGGTCATCCTCTGCTGCAAAAAGCCGCCGGCGCCGTTTTTGGGTTGCGTGCTCAAAAACAAATCGCTGTATGGCGTCTGCACGGCAAAGGGAATGCTTTCTCCCTCTTCGAGCAGCGACAGCGCGCCGCGGGAGTAGGCGACACGCACAAAGCCGTGCTTTTCGGCGGTGTACAAAACCGGGCGGCCCGCCGACTTCAGGCCCGCCGGCCAGGGGGAGGAATAGTGCCCGCCGCCCGCGTCTGTCAGCGCGACGGCGGTATCCCCGACCCACGCGGAAACGCGGCTGCCCTGCGGCGCGGCGCAGGATAAGGTCAGCGACTGCGGCGGCATGCGGGTTTCGGCCGCCGGGTACTGGCCGGAAAAGGGAAGAAGCCGGGGCAGGCAGTAAATGACGCGGCTTTCCTGCATACCGGCGTTTTCAAAGACAAAGCGGTTTTTGCCCGCCTTGAGCGGCAGCAATACGCCAAAATACCCCGATTCGGAGCGGGTCGACACCGTTTTCCCGTTGACGGTCAGCGGAAAGTCGGGGTTTGAAAGGCCGGTGCAGTAAAAGGCGTGCAGGGGCGTGCGGATGACGCCGGCCGGCCTGCCGACGGAAAGGGCCGGGGCGGGCTTTGGCTCCCCGCCGGCAAAGCGGCGGGCCAGCAGGCGGGCC
>CAKUPI010000195.1 GCA_934675045.1 uncultured Eubacteriales bacterium | reverse complement strand
GCCGTCCACCAGTCCGCCGGGGCCGACAGCCAGAACTTCGGCGACCTGGGGCTTTTCCTTGGCCGATCCGGTCAGGATGATACCGCTTTTGGTCGTTTCTTCCATCTCGATCATTTTGACGACCACTCTGTCCTGTAACGGTACAAGTTTCATAATCAAAACCTCTCATCTTTTAGTATTTAGCACTCAATCAGGCGGAGTGCTAACAACATTTATTATCATAGCATAGTCTCAGGATTTTGCAAGCCCTTCTTTCAAAAAAATTTTGAAAAAATTGTTACGAATGGCAAAAAGCCGTCCAGAATGCCCTGAACGGCTCTTTTTCGCCTATTTCTTTCTGATGCGGGGCGTGCCGACAACGGGCCGCACCCCCGCGGGGACAATGACGCGCATCTGCTTTTCCGCCACCCGCATGCTGATATGGCCCGAGCGCACAATTTCGCCGTCCAGATTGATCTCCATCGGCGCTTCATTGGGCGAAAAAACGGTCAGCTCACGCGCCCGCAGCGCGGTGATATACTGCGGATAATCGCGGTAAAAGCCGGTTTTGTAGGCGCCGATGACCTTGGCGGCCGTCAGGCGGCTGACGGCGTTGACCAGCAGAACGTCCAAAAGGCCGTCCTGCACATCCGACTCGGGCACCGGCGTAAAGCCCCCGCCGTAGCAGTGGCCGTTGAGCACCACCACGAGCGTGTAGCGGCCGTCGTAGTTCTCCCCGTCCACCGTGATGCTGTAAGGGCGCGCCAGACCCTTGGCGACCTCTTCGAGCGTCGCCAGCAGGTACGGCCCCTGTCCGCGCATCAGCGGGAGGCGCTTGTATTTCTGCATACTGTCGGCGACGCGCGCGTCCACGCCGACGCTGAGCACATTCAGCGCCAGGCCGCAGTCCGATTCGATGCCGTCCAGCTCGATGACCTCGCCCCGGATGAGCTCGCCCAAATCCCGGAAGCGTTCGGACGCCGCGCCGAAAACCTTGATAAAATCGTTCCCCGTGCCCGCCGGATAGTGCGTAAAGGCGGCGTTGGGCGCGCGCAGGCATCCCTCCGCCACTTCCTTGAGCGTTCCGTCGCCGCCGCAGGCATAAAAACGCAGCGGGCGCTGCGGCTGCTCGGCCGTCTTTTTCTCGACCAGCTGAATGGCGTGGCGGGGCGCTTCGGTGAGCAGGATTTCATAGTCGATCGGCGTGCGCACCGTCGCCGCCCGAATGGCGCCCGCAATTTCCGTCGTGCGGTCACGGGCTCCGGCGGCCGGGTTGACAATAAAAATATGCTTGGTGTCTTCCATACCCATCTGCCCCTTTCCGCCTATTTGAAATACATGTACAGACTGCATTTGATCATGCCGTTGTACAGCTTGCGCTTTTTGTCGCAGGCGCGGCCGTAAAGCGCTTCAAAGCTCTCGTCCGAGGTCAGCACATACTGCTTCAGCCCCGACGCGCGGCGCGTCAGGCGGCCGAGCCGGCTGTAAATGGCCCGGGCCTGCTCCACGTCCAGCAGACGCACGCCGTAGGGCGGGTTGGTCATCAAAATACCGCTGCGGTCTTCGTAGGACAGGCTGAGCGCGTCGGCCCGCTCTATCTGAATACAATCCTCCACGCCGGCGCGGCGGGCGTTTTCGCGGGTCAGCTCGACGGCCTCGGCCGAGATGTCCGATGCGCGCAGGGAAAGCTTTTCGTGCTTTTCGCCGGCACGGGCCTCTTCGCGGGCGCGGTCAAAAACACCCCGCGGCGTACAGCCCCAATCCTCGGCGTCAAACGCGCGCCGCGCGCCGGGCGCAATGCGGTTGGCCGTCATCGCCGCTTCTATGGCGATGGTGCCCGCGCCGCAGAACGGATCGATAAAATCCTCGCGCCCCCGGTAACGGGCCAGCTTGACCATCGAGGCCGCCAGCGTCTCCCGCAGCGTGGCCTCGGGCGCTTCCAGCTTGTACCCGCGCTTGTACAGCGCCGGCCCCGTCGTGTCGAGGGAGACCTCGCACAGGTCGTGAATGAGGGAAAACTGCACCTGGCATTTGGCC
This sequence comes from uncultured Eubacteriales bacterium, assembly GCA_934675045.1. Taxonomy (GTDB): domain Bacteria; phylum Bacillota; class Clostridia; order Oscillospirales; family Butyricicoccaceae; genus Ventrousia. Next base: position 1,128 of record CAKUPI010000195.1, on the reverse strand, counting down.
CCCCGCTCTTCAAACCAGGACTGGCCGTAGGCCCCCTCCAGCCGGCGCACGACGGCCTTTTTGATGATTTTCTGGCAGTCGGGCACGCTGAACAGCTTGGAATGGAGGCTGTATCCCTTGACGGGAAAGGCGTCCTCCCTGCCGATGAACTGCTCCCACGGCAGGGCGCGCACACCTTCAAACAGCTGGTCAAAGGTTTCCGCCCGAAAGGCGCCCACGCGCAGCAGTACGCGCTCGCCGCAGCGCAGCGTGACGTTTGCACGGGCGCACTCGGCCATATCGCCGGTAAACAGCACGCGGCCGTTTTCCGCGCTGACCCCCTCAAAGCGGTGAAAGCGCAGCTCGTCGGCCACAAGGCCCTCGACCCCCATCAGACAGGGGACGCTGAACTGAAATGACATGCATCAACATCCTTCTTGCCCAAGCGGTCGTCCGGCCGCTTGATCGACATTTTTTACATACGCAATTTATTATGCCTTATTTTCGGCCATAATGCAAGGATTTTGTCATGTCCCGCCCGGGGAGGGCGGACAGGCCGGGCTGCGCTTCGGTTGAAGATACGCGAAAAAAGGCGTATAATGAAAAAAACCGGCCGAAAGCCGTTCAGCCGGACGGCGCAGGCCGAAGGAGGCCTTGGGCAATGGAAGAGAAAACCGTGTTCTGTCCCGTTTTGCAGCGGCCGATCCACGGCGGCGACTGTTTTGATGCCGCTCTTGTGTTTGAGGGGCTCTCCCCGCTTTCGGAGCTTCCGGAGGGAATGTCGCTGACCGGCAAAAACCGGGAACTCTGTTTAAAATGCCCCTACCACCCGGAGTAAGGGCCGCCTGTCCGCGCGGCGCCGGGGGCATTGCATAGCGGCAGGGCCGGAAAAAAGGAGCGACAGCCTGTGTTTCAGTTGTTTGACATCGTCATTCTGCGCGAGGACGACCCCGGCGCCGGCGTCAGGGCCGGCACGGAGGGCGTCATCGTCTGTATTCAGGGCGGCGGAGAAGCCTACACCGTCGAGTTTTTTGACGAAAACGGAGACACCATTGAAGACGCCCTGCTCAAAGACTATCTTCCGGAGCAGCTGAAAAAGAAGTAAACGCCGGCCTTTCAGCCGGCGTTTTTCCTGCGAAAAGCGGCGGT